>JAITVW010000230.1 GCA_031285605.1 Fusobacteriales bacterium
AGGGGTATTTCTTGTTATCGCCCTTCTTCGTATATTATTCAGGGTGAATTTATCATTGCTGCTGATAATTTTTTATCTGATAATGTTTGTATTATCAATATTTGTTCCTGAAAATTTTATAGCAGTGGCATTTGATTCAGGCGGAGTAACGACAGGTCCTATAACTGTTCCTTTTATTCTTGCTATGGGAACCGGTCTTGCATCGATTCGTAGTGATAAGGACTCACAGGATGACAGTTTCGGTTTCGTGGCATTATGCAGTGTAGGACCTATTCTTGCAGTTATGCTGCTGGGAATAAGCTATAATCCAAGTGATGCCGAATACGGGCAGGTAGTGATACCCGCAGTAGAAACAATGCAGGATGTATTAAAGCAGTTTATGGTAGAATTACCGGTGTATACAAAAGAAGTATCATTAGCAATGCTTCCTATATGTGCTTTTTTTGCGATATTTCAGCTTGGGTCAAGAAAATTCAATAAACATCAGCTTGGAAGAATAGGAATAGGTGTTGTTTATACGCTTATCGGTCTTGTATTATTTCTTACCGGTGTAAATGTAGGATTTATTCCCGTGGGAAGCCTGCTTGGAGGACAGCTTGCCGATTCAGCTTTTAAATGGTTTTTGATTCCGATAGGAATGCTTATAGGATATTTTATCGTTGCTGCCGAGCCGGCTATTCACGTACTTAATAAACAGGTAGAGGAAGTTTCCGGCGGTGCTGTTCCGTCAAAGGCAATGAATCTCTGTCTTTCGCTGGGAGTAGCAATATCAGTGGGAATAGCTATGATAAGAGTACTCACGAGCATATCGATATACTGGTTTCTTATACCGGGCTATGTAACAGCCATAGCACTGACATTTTATGTTCCCAAAATTTTTACAGGAATAGCATTTGACAGCGGGGGCGTAGCAAGCGGACCTATGACAACAACATTTTTACTTCCGTTTGCAATGGGTGCCTGTGAAACACTGAATGGAAACGTGCTTACAGATGCATTCGGAATTGTAGCCGTGGTTGCTATGACTCCGCTTATAGCCATTCAGGTAATGGGACTTATTTATAAAAAGAAAATGGCTGAAATGACAACAGAAAGTTCATCTGATGATAATTTTACGGAATTTATTAATTATGACGGGGAGGAGGATCAGTAATGGATAAATTTGATGAAAAGAAAAAAATGATTCTCGAGAAAGTAGGAAAGTTTAAGCTCTATTTATTAGTAACTATAGTAGACAGGGACAGGGCTAAGAAGGTAAATGAAGTGCTTAGCGAGAAAAATATAAAATCACAGTTTCTCTGGTTTGCAGAAGGAACAGCAAAATCGGAAATATTGGATCTTTTGGGTCTTGGATCAGTAGATAAAGCAGTAATACTGAATATTTTACCGGATACTATGGTAGATGAACTGACATCTTCATTAAGCGATAAGCTGAAACTGGAGAAGCCGGGAAAAGGAATAGTGTTTGCCATTCCGCTGTCAGGTGCAGGTGCTCCTGAGCTGCAGAAATCAAATGAGAATAAATGGAAAAAATGGCAGAGTGAGATGGAAAAAGAGGTGGAGCAGATGAATATAAATATAAGTCATGATTTGATAGTGGCAGTTATAAATCAGGGAGACAGTGAGAAATTAATGACAGCTGCAAGAACAGCAGGTGCAAGAGGCGGGACTATGTTTCATGCCTTAAAAATGGGTGTGGGTGAAGCTGAAAAGTTCTTTGGTATTTCAGTTCAGCAAAAAAAGGATATTGTTGCTATAATTGTGAAACGTGAAAATAAAGAAAGTATAATGAAAGCTATAAATCAGTTTTGTGACGGGGAGAATAAGGCAGTTGTTTTCTCGCTTCCTGTAGAGAACGTATTTGGAATAGCTTAGGATAAAATAATTAATTAAGTATGTCAGGAGAAATTTTATGAAATCAATATTGCTTAGTCAGTTTAATTTTGATGAAGAGTGGATATATGACAGTGCAAAGCAGTATATTACCGGCAAGGAGAAAGTGGCTGTCTGTCCGCTTGCTTTTTCTCCGGCAATTATAAAAAACAGCGGAGACTGGATAGAATTTTACAGTCACGGATGCCGGTATTACGAAGAAGTAATGGCACCGCTTAGAAAATTCGGGTACATAGGTGATAAGGAATTTGCTGTTGTATGGCTGAATTATTTTTCTGACAGCAGTGAGACCTTTAGAAGGAAGATGACAGAAGCAGATATCCTTATACTTCCCGGAGGATTGCCGGATTTTCAGATGGAAAGAATGAAGAAGCTGGAAATTATTAAGACTATACAGGAATATAAAGGGCTTGTCATAGGAAAAAGTTCCGGAGCTCTCACGCAGACACCTTATTTTTATCTTTCTCCTGATTTGGATTATCCTGAATTGAAATTTGGAGAAGGAATCGGACGTATTGATACCGAATGTTATTTTGAAGTACACTTTGATCCTAAAAATGAAGTACAGATGAAGGCATTAAAAAAAGCATTGAAAGAAAAATATAAAAAGATTATTGCTATGGGAGACAAAGGCGGTCTTATTATTGAAAACAGCAATATAAGGGAATTTGGAGATGTCTATACTTACAGTGAATGAATATTCAATTTGACAAATTATATATTCTTGTGATATACTGATTAAAATTATTAAAGAAGGGAATGTTTGGATGTCGGATATTGTGACGGAAACTATAACTGAATATAGTTTGAAGGCATAAAAAAGAAAAGAAACTGTTTTGTAAAACGGTAATTTTGATTTGCAGTTTTTGATATTTTTTGTCTTCGGCCCGAGCAGAACAGCCGATATATGACATTTATAATAAATTATAAGTTAATATTTATGATATAATATAAAGTGTAGCGGATTTTCTACTACACTTTTTTTGTGCGGAATTATTTTATATAACTATTATAAATACAGTCTTTCTTAGGACATTATTTTTTGGTGTAAATATCCACAGGGTTTTTCTGCTTCTGTAAGACAGCATTTTTTATCTTTGGAAACGGGCATAAATTTTCTGTGGATATTTTGATATACGGCTGTCGGACGGTATACAAAAATAAAAATGAAGTTTTGAGAGGAGAAACAAATGAATATTATAGAAATAAAACAATTAACAAAAATATATAAACTTTTTGAAAAAGAGGCAGGTTTCAGAGGCAGTTTGAAATCACTGTTTAATAGAAAATATACAGAGAAAAAAGCAGTGTCAGAGTTTGATTTGACTGTAAAAAAAGGAGAATTTACAGGGCTGATCGGTCGGAACGGTGCAGGAAAAACAACACTTATAAAAATGCTTACGGGGATTATAGCGCCAAGTTCGGGAAGTATTTCAGTATTGGGGTATTCGCCCAATAAGCTTGAAAATGAATTTAAGAAAAGATATGCTGTGGTTATGGGGCAGAAAAGCCAGTTGTTTTTTGAGCTTACTCCTGCAGATACATTTGGATTATTTAAGGAATTATATGATATTCCCGATGAAGAATACAAAAAGAACATAGAATATTTTACGGAATTATTTGATGCAGCAAAATATATGAATGTTCAGGTAAGGACTCTTTCGCTGGGAGAAAGAATGAAAATGGAGCTTATAACAGCTCTTTTGCATAATCCTGAAATTCTGTTTCTTGACGAGCCTACAATAGGGCTTGATGCTGTGGCACAAAAGCAGATACGTTATTTTTTGAAAGAGATAAACAGAACAAAAGGAACTACAATTATTCTGACATCACATTATATGGAGGATATAAAGAGCCTTTGCAAAAGATGTGTTGTAATAGAAAACAGCAGAAAAATTTATGACGGAAAGACAGATGTTTTATTTGAAAAATTTCAGCTGTATAAGAAGATAACTGTCTCTTTTGAAGAGGAAACTGATGTAAAACTGCTGGAAGGTTTTGAAATTTTGGAAAAAACACCTTATAAAGTAGCATTTATAATACCAAAAGAGAAAGTTCGGGGAATTATAAAAGAATTTTTTGAAAATTATAAGGTAAAAGATATAGCAATAGAAGAAGAAGACATAGGAAATGTCGTAGAGCGTATTTATAAGGAAGGAAGCGGGAACTGTTATGAATAATAAGATTACTGAAAAAAAAGAAAATAGATTTTTATTAATTAATAAATTTATATATGAAATAAAAAAATACTGTGAAGTTGCAAAAATTAATTTTAAGAACTGTATCATATGGAGATTTGATATTTTGGCAAATCTTTTACTGACTGTTACGAAAATTACGTTTGCATATATTTTATGGAAAGCAGCTTTTGGCGAAAATGATGTGATAGGCGGGTTTAGTTTTTATTCAATGCTTACATATTATGTAACAGGAGCATTTTTATCCGGAGCTGATATGTCAAAGAAAATAAGTACTGAGATATGTGCAAGGGTTATAAGCGGAACTTTTTCAAAGTACATTATAATTCCTGTTAATATTCAGGTTTATTTTATGGCACAGAGTTTTGGGAGACTGATTTTTTATTTGCTGTTGAATATTATTTCATTATTTACATGGCTTTTTATTTTTCAGATAAGCTTTTCTTTTACAAATAATATGTATTATCTTGGAATAGCAGCAGTAATGGCATTGCTGGGACTTATATTTATGACGGAGTTTCAGTTTTTTATAGGGATTTTATCATTCAAATTTCTGGAAATAACAATGTTTAGAATAATAGTAGATAATATAACGGTTTTTATAACAGGTGCGGCAATTCCGCTTTCACTGCTGCCGGGAGCTGTAACGGCAGTTATGCGGATTTTTCCGTTTTATTATATTATTTATCTTCCTTCCATGCTTGCTGTAGGAAGAAACGAAAATGAGGCATTATCAGGGCTTATCATAATTTTTGCATGGGTATTGGCATTTTTTATTATAAATAATCTTTTGTATAAAAGATTAAGAGTATTATTCGAAGGAGTAGGGATATGATTATAAAAAATTTACGATTTATATTTACATTATTAAAACTGAAATTTTCAAGAATGATGGTATTCAGATTTGATTTTTTCGGAGCATTTTTTGTGGATAGTTCTTTATTTATACTTCAGCTGCTTATGTTTGAGGCAATTTACTCCAATGTGGATTCTGTAGGAGGTTTTCGACGGGGCGATATGATTATATTTATAGGGACTTTTTCACTGATAAATGCAATTAATATGACAATATTCTTCTTTGGAACTTATGATATTCCAAGGAAAATAAGAGAAGGGGAGCTTGATTATTACATTACAAAGCCTGTAAATCCATTATTCAGAATGACTTTTGAAAATGTGAATCCAGGTTCATTTCCTCTGATTATTGCAAGCGGGTTTATAATATTTTACGGGATCTCAGTTCTTGATTTGAAAGTCAGTGCGG
Source organism: Fusobacteriales bacterium (assembly GCA_031285605.1). Lineage (GTDB taxonomy): Bacteria > Fusobacteriota > Fusobacteriia > Fusobacteriales > Leptotrichiaceae > Sebaldella. Next base: position 5,356 of record JAITVW010000230.1, read on the forward strand.
TCGGTATAACAGTTTATATGATATGGGTATTGATGATGACACTTCTTTGGTATGATATATCAATTATATTAAGAACAGTTTCATTTTTTACATTTTCAAGTGCTGCTATGGAACAGCTGGAAGAAAATCTGCTTCCGCTTAATATGAAGCTTCCGGGTGTCGCATATAAAGGAATATTCAAATTTTTATTTTATTTTGTATTTCCATATGGGATAATGGCGACTTTTCCTACGCAGTATCTTACGGGGACTTTATCACGGCTGGGAATGGTTTATGGTGTGGTTTTTACCTGCTGTTTTACTTTGTTTATGCTGTGGTTCTGGAAAGCCGGGCTTAGGAATTATAAGAGTGCGGGTAGTTAGGATGGGTAATTTGATGTAATTATTTTAATATATAATTGAAGTAAGAAAATTTAATCAGACTAACGGGAAAGTGTATTTATGTAACAAGGAATCTTATATGTCAAGGGTTCCTTGTTATTTTTTGTGAGATGAAAAGAGAGCTGTGAATATCATAAAAAATAATTATCCGATAAAACTGTCAAAAGTAGAAAAAGCACAGGTAATTTATATAAAAAAAATCTTTTAAAAAAACTCTTGACAAAAGGCAATAGATGTTGTATAATTAATCATAATAATAAATATAGCACATAACAAAACGGAATACTGCAAGGGGTCAACATGATTTCAGCTTTTTAAGAGTAATGATATTAGTAAGAATAAAGATATTTTTTTATTATTTATATTGCGATTAGGCAATGAAGTGAAAAACCTTACTCATTATAAATGACAACTAAACAGCCGGACGAATAGTTGAATTTACTATATGTAAGTTCTTAACCGGCATGCGGCTCAAGCAGCCCTGGTATATAGAGATATATGCCGGGGTTTTTTGTTTTAAAAATTCAGATATTTAAAAAATTTGAATTTAGCGCTTTGAAAGTTTTTTGCATTTCAAAATTAATTATTTGAAGAAGTATGTATAAAACCATATTAATCAAGTATCGGTACAAGACAGAAGGCACTGTTTTTAAAATTTGTGAAAATAATAAATATATCAATCGGGTACAAAAATCAGTTATTTTTTAATTTATTCTCCGGAAAAACCAGGTACGGCATTGATATATTTATGTTTTCATAAATAAACGGAAAGGGGCTGATTTCATAATGAAGTAAATAATTTTTGCGATAATTTACAGAAAGGGAAAAAGATATGATTTTAGAAGTAGAGAATACTTTGTTTGGCGCTTTACGGAATTTATTTAAGGAAAATGTTTTTGAAACAGAAAAGGGAAGTAAAAGTCCTGTTATTGCAAGAGTATATTCATCACTCGAGAATATAGACAAAGACAGTGTAAGCTATCCCTGTATTTTGGTAAAGCTTGATGAAGATACACATCTTATGACAAAGGAAAAAGAAGATAAAAGCCTGAAATATCATTTTTTTATCGCAACAGATATTTCCAATAAGGAAAAGGCCTATGAAGAAACAGTGAAAATGTATGAAATCATTAAAAACACTGTTGTAAATAACGGAAGAATAGGCAATGTCATTGCAGACAGGAGAAATGTAAAAGGAACTTTATCGGAAAACGGTCAGAATCCGTTTATATGGATGGATATGAGTGTACAAATCACTGATGCCGTTCTTACCACAAATTTATGAGGAGGAAAATTTTTATGATTGAAAATTTGCAGGAAACAGAAATCAAAATCGGCAGAGCCGGTAAAATGGTTTATATAGGTCCTAATATTGAGGGATTATTGAGCGGTACAGTATTTGACTATATGCCTGAGCTGGAAAATTACAAAGAATATGAAAGTATTGAAAAATTATTTATTCCATTGGAATCTCTGAAGGAAGAAACTTTGAAGCTGAGAGAAAAATCAAATTATCTGCATTTTATCTATGAAGAAATAGCAGAAACAAAAAAGAAAAAAGGGAGTGTTGATTAATGGCATTAGAACATGGAATTTATACAAGAGAGATAGATACGGCAGGCTTTTCAATGGTTTCTGTTGATACAGCCATTCCGTTTATAGTGGGAACTGCCCCTGTCAATATGAAAGATACAAAGAATGTAAATAATGTAGTATTTTGCAATAACCTTGCAGAATTTACGGAAGCTTTCGGATCATCGAATAATCTTATGGATTATACACTTATACAGGCTGCAAAGGTATATTTTACACTTTATGGTGTAGGACCGGTATTTATGGTAAATGTGCTTGATCCGAAAAAGCATGTTTCTGCTGTAATAACCGAGGAAATGGCAGTTGCTGACAAGAAAGCTGTAATTGAAACAGAGGGAATATTGCAGGATACATTAAAAGTAATAAATAAGGCAAGTTCTACAGAACTTGTAAAAGGAACTGACTATTATGTTTCATATAATGAAGACGGATATATGGAAATTTATCTTGTAAATGAAGCAGATATAAAAGTGGAGTACAAAAAGCTTGATCCTTCAAAGGTTACAAAAGAGGATATAATCGGCGGGGTTGATCCTGTGACTTATGACAGAAAAGGTCTGGAATTAATTCATGAGGCATTTGTAAAATACAGAAAAACTATAGGTGTAGTAATGGCTCCGGGATATTCGCATCTTTCTGATGTAATTGCAGTAATGGAAACAAAGACAAAGAATATAAGCGGTGCTTTTCAGGCTCATGCAATCATAGACTGTCCTGCTGACAAAAAATACAAAGAAATTCCTGAGTGGAAAAACAGTTTGAATATCGTAGATGAGGATATAATAGGGACTTACGGACTTGTAAGACTTGGTGACGAGTATTACTATCAATCGCTTCACTTAGGTGCCCTGATGGCTTCTGTAGATAACAAAGCAGGCGGAGTTCCTTCGGAATCACCGTCAAATAAAAACTATAAAATGGACGGATTATTTATAAAAACAACTGATGGTTTTGAAAAAATAAATCTTGACCTTACACAGGCAAATTACCTGAATGAAAACGGTATTGTAACTGCGTTAAACTTTGTAAACGGATGGACTTCATGGGGGAACTACAATACATGCTATCCTTCAAGAACAGATATAAAAGATTCTTATGTTCCTGTAAAAAGAATGTTTAAATGGGCTGCAAATACGTTGATATTAAGTACATGGCAGTTTATAGACAGAAAATTTACAAATGTATTAAGAGATTCTATTAATATGACAGTGGAAGACTGGCTGAAAACATTAACGGGAAATCACCTGTATGATGCAAAGATAGAATTAAGGGAGGAAAGCAATTCTCTTACTGATATGCAGAAAGGTAAATTTACATGGCATATAGATTTTAGTCCGATTTTGCCGTTTCAGGCCGGAGTTTACGAATTAGAATATAACCTGAATGATATTACAAATTATTATTTTAAATAGGAGGGATAAAATATGAGTACAAATGTACCTGCGGCGATTAATGCTGCAAAAGTATACGTAGACGGAAGTAATGAAGTAACAGGAATAGCTGAGGTAACACTTCCTGAATTAAAATTTATGGTGGCTGAAATAGAAGGCTTTGATATAGCCGGTAAGATAGAAGAGCCTATAATAGGGTCTACAGATGTAATGGATCTTGTAATGAAATTTTCTGCTATAAACGGGGATATTTCAAATATAAATGATCAGCAGGCACATACATTTCATTTGAGAGCAGCTCAGCAGCATATTGATTCTGCTACGGGAAATGCTGTTTTAAAAGGTCTTAAGGTAGATATAAAAGGGAAAGTAAAGGAATTCAAAGGCGGAACAGTAAAAGCCGGAGAAAAAACTGAAACTGAAATAGTTATTTCCTGTCTTGCATATAAAGTAACTTTGGACGGAAAAGAGATTATAAATATAGATAAATTAGGATTTAAGAGCAGTATAAACGGTGTGGATCAGGCTAAGAGATTTCAGAGTCTGTTAAGCTAGAACTTGTCGTATTTATATTTTAAATTTAGTCAGATAAAACATAATTAAAATCAGGAGGATAATATATATGGAAATTAAATTGGGAAAAACATATGACATTAACGGGGAAATGACAGATACTATCGAGCTGGATTTTGATAAGCTCACAGGAAGACAGCTTATACAGCTGGAAAAAGAATTTAAGAAGGAAAACAAAGGGGAGTTAATATTAGTGGCAAATAATGCTTTTGCAGCTAAGGTAGCAGCTTTTTGTGCAGGAATGAAAGAAGACGATATTCTTGATTTTTCCGGGAAAGACTTTACTACAGTAACAACGGAGGTAACCGTTTTTTTGAATTCATAAAGCCGTTTGATCCGTTAAACTATACCTATTCAGATATATTATCCAAACAAATAGCAAGAATTGTAGTCAGGGGAAATAATAATCTTCAAATGAATCTGAATTACGAGGACTTAAACAATTCCAGCGTATTTGATCTGATTAAATATGTGGACTTAATATCTGAATTGGAAAAGGAGGTGAAGAATGGCTAGGGAAACAACCGTAGAAGTGGATATTGAAGTTAGTACAAAGTATAGTGAGAAAATAAAGAAGGCTGAAGAGAGATTGAAGAAAGTCAATAAGGTTGCTTCTAAAATGAATACGCCGAAAAAACCACTTACTGAGATGGAGAAGTATCAGCAGAGTATTTATAAGACTAATAAGCTTTTGCAGAAGTTGGAGAAACAGCAGAGGAGTATTGGGAAATTGACTCAGATTGAGACTATTTTGAAGGCAAAGGTAAAGATTACAATAACAGAGAGTGAAAAGAAACAAACTTCTTTAAATTCAAATTCAGATAAAAAGAAAGAAGATAAAAACTGGTTTGAAAAAGGGGCAGATATTGCGGATAATATTGAAAAGTATTGGACGCTTTACGATAGAATTTCAGGACTTTTTAGTGGAAAAAAGAAAAAAGAGAATTCAAATATTAAAACTGAAGATACTAGTATAAAAACTTCAACTAATAATTCTCAATCTTCTTCAGAAAATACTTGCATAAGTGAAGGGAAAAAAGATAAAGGATGGTTTGAAAAAGGAGCAGATATAGCAGATAATATTGAAAAATATTGGACACTTTATGATAGAATTTCAGGACTTTTTAATAAAAAAAGTACCGGGCAAAATAATAATAATGATCAGGAAGCAAGTACAGGAATGACAGGTTTACTTTCATTGAATACCAATGGAATGCTCACACAGTTACCTGCCATTGGTTCAAAAGCAATAGCTTTTTTTACAGGTATAGGTTCCAAGATTTCAGGAGTACTTTCCGCAATGTTTGCTTCTAATCCTGTAGGATTAGTAATAGTTGGGATTATAGCAGCAATAGCAGTGTTTGTTTTACTTTATAAAAAATGTGAATGGTTTAGAAATGGAGTTAATAAAATTTTTAATGCGATTAAACCATATATTGTAATGATTGGGAATTTTATAAAGCAATTTATAATTTTTTACATAAAATTCTTAATTTTATACTTAAAAATAGTTGTTCAAGTATTTAAGTTTGTTTGGAATACTGTAAAAGCAATAGTGGCAACTGTTTTTAATGTAATAGTACAGATAATAAAAACATATATATTAATAGTGAAATCTATAATCGAAACTATAGTTATAATTTTTCAAACAGTTTGGAATGCAATAAAAGCAGTAATAGATTTTGTAATTAGCTTGATTATTGCTGGGATAACGCTATTTATTGATACAATAAAAATAATAATAGAGACTGTTATTATGGTTTTTCAAACAGTGTGGGATACAGTTTTATTGATAATTACACTTGCTATTGAATTTATAACTTCAATAATAAGTGCTGGAATAGAAATTATAACATTTATCATAAATGGTATAGTTGCAGTATTTACTTTCATTTGGGAACAAATTGGGATTATTGTACAAGGTGGTATAGATTTTATAACAGGATTATGGGACACAGTCACAACTAAAGTAAGTGAAGTTTGGGGTGTAATTGTAAGCGGAATATCAGGTTTCATGGAAAGTATAAAAAGTACTGTGGGTGGCGCTGTTGATTGGGTAAAAGGTAAATTTTCTGAAATAATTGGGAGTATTCCATTTTTGGATAAAATTTTAGGCGGCGGCGGACCAGGAAAGAAATATTCCGGAACTAATTTCTGGAAAGGCGGACTTACATATGTGGGAGAAAGAGGACGTGAACTAATCCAGTACCCTACAGGAGAGCGTTTTATGGCAGAAGCAAAAATGCTTATGAATCTCCCGAAAGGAACCCAAATATTTACAAATTCCAAAACGGAAAAAATGCTGAATAAAAATGTTCCTAAAGAAAAAATGATGACAGTAGACGAAAACAATCAGTTAAAGAAATTAGGTGGATTTAATGGTTTATCAGATTATGCCGATTTTAAATTTGGCGGAGGCATTAATTATTCAAATGTTCAAACCGATAATATTACAATTAATATAACAAATACATATGGAAATCAGTCATCTACACAAATAAAAGATACAAATAATGATTTAATCAGAAAAATAAATGAAGTATTATTTCAGAAGGAAGACAGGAAAAGGAGGGTAAGTATTGGATAAAAAAGTAGATGTATATTATACAAGAGAAGGGGATACATGGGATAAGATTGCCTATAATGTATATAATGACGAAATGCTCTATATTGATCTTATGCTGGCAAATGTACTGCTTATTGATATAGCAGTATTTGATGCAAATATTCCTGTGATATGCCCTGACATAAAACCGACAAACAATACAAACCTGCCGCCTTGGAAACAATAGGAGGAGTATATGGAATCAAGAGAAACACTGCTTGTTATTACTTATAACGGTAAGGATATAAGTACAGATATTCAGCCGTATATTCAGTCATTCAGCTATCATGACAATTCCAAGCTTGAAATTGATGATATAGATTTATCTCTGGAAAATATCGATAAGAGATGGTTTGGAGAAGAATGGTTTCCTGAAGACGGTGACAGTATAACTGTATCTATCGTAAAAAGAAGATGGGACGATGAGCTTATAGAAGAAACTCTTCCTTGTGGACAATTTTACGTGGATCAGATTGATTTTTCTCCGGGCTCTGTAAGCATAAAGGCTCTTGCCATACCTTCAGCAGGAAATCTGACTAAACAGGAAAACAGTAAAGGATGGGAAAAACTTTCTCTTAAGAATATAGCAATGGATATTTGTAATAAACATAGCATGAAACTTGAATTTTATTCAGAAAAAGATGAGACTTTTGAAAGGATAGATCAGGATAAGGAAACAGATCTGGCATTTTTGACTCGGATATGTACAGCTCAGGGGTTAAACCTAAAAGCTACGGAAAATAAAGTTGTTGTATTTGATAAAGAAGAATTTTATGAAAAGGAAGCAGTCATATCAGTATCTGGTTTAGATACTGATATGATAATAGATTATAAATTTTCTCATACTACAAAAGAGATTTATGACAAAGTGGAAGTCAGTTATTATGATCCTGAGAAGAAAAAGCTGGTGAGGGAAACTTATACCAAAGACGAACTTGAAGAAAAGAGAAATAAAGAAAGAGAAGCTGAGAAAAAAAAAGAAAGTTCAAAAGCTTCGCAAAGAGGTCAGAGTAAAAATCAAAAAAGTAGTAAAGGTTCAGGTCCTACAAAGAAGATAAACGGAACTGGCGGAAGCAAAAAAGCTAAAGCTGCAATGGACGAAAAAAACAAAGAAAAAGAAACAGCAAGTATGACACTCCGCGGGAATTTCAGTCTTTTGGCAGGGCAAAACGTAGAGCTTACAGATTTCGGGAAATTCAGCGGGAAATATGCAATAGAAAAATCAACTCACAGTTTGAGCGGAGCTTATACTACAGATATTGAATTAAAGAGGATAAAAGAATGAATATAGAAGATATTATCAGAGTGGGAAATGTAGACAGCATAAATACCCGGAACGGGACTGTAAGAGTAAGATTTCCTGACAGAGACGATAAGGTGTCAAAGGAGCTTAAAGTAATTTATCATAAGACACATCAGGATAAATCATATTTTATGCCTGAAATCAATGAGATAGTATTATGTGTATTTCTGCCCGGTACTCAGGAGGAAGGCTTTGTTTTGGGAGCTTTTTATAATCAGGAAGATACTGTACCTGTTTCTGATCCGAATAAAGCTGCCTGGTATTTTTCCGACGGAGGAATAATCGAATATGACAAAGCAGCAGGAAATCTGCTTATAAATGCCATAAGCAAAGTAGAAATAAAAGCGTCTGAAGTGGAAATAACAGCAGGAAATATTACTCTGAACGGAAATGTAAAAGTTTCTGAAAATTTGGAAGTTTCAGGCTCTTCAAAATTAAAAGACGTAAAAGCAGAGAGTGTGGATGCATCAGGCGGTGTGAAGAAAGGCGGGACACCGTATATACATCCGTAGTAAGCGAAAGGAGGCAACATATGCAGATTGGATCTTTTGGAGATGTTATATTTCGTGTAGAAGAAGAAAATATATTGACAATAAAGGCAATGAGCAGAGAGAAAAAATCCAGATGGGAAGAAGCACAAATACTAAACGATTTGTCATTTTTGGAATTCCGCGGAAGGGATTTGACGATAGTCAGTCTGGATATACAGTTAATAGAAACTTCCAAAATGAAAATAGCAGATACGCTTAATACATTAAATAATATGCTGGAAAACGGCGAGAATCACGAATTGATTCTCGGAAATACATTGATAGGGGAATTTCCGTTTGTACTGGAGAGCATATCGGAAAAATTTGAAAAACATCAGGAACAGTTTCAGCATGTGGAGTTATCAATAACTTTGAAAGAATACAGGGATAATCAGAAAAGTTTGAAACAGATAAGGGAAGAAAGAAACAAAAAGCAGAATACAGAACAGATTTCTGAAGGAACAATAATGGCTGAACAGACTGAGGTGAGCAGAAATGTATGAGTTAAGCAATGAAGATTTCAAAGTAAACTATATGCCTGACACAATCATTGAAGAAATTCTTCAGAACGGAAGGACAATTCTCGGGACTTTTGCAGGAACAGTTCCTTTAATGCGTGAATTTGCACAGGATTTTTCACTTATTGATAAGAATTCAATAACAGTTTCCAATATTTTGTTATCCAGATTAATACCTTTATTTAAGAAATACGAACCAAGGATAAGACTTAAGAGTCTTGATATAGATATGAACAGAAAAACAGGAATAACAGGAACATTTTATATAAAGTGTTATGTGGAGGTGATTGCGTGAATAATGAAGATTTTGACTTTATTGATACTACGGCAAAAGATAATGAAACGGCAGCAGTAAATAAATATGCGGAATTAACAGGCGTTCAGCTGACAGAGGCTGATCCGAGAAGAATTATATTTAAGTCTGTGTCATACATGCTTGCTTTGGCTCAGGAAGTAATGAATGATACAGCAAAACAGAATTTTCTCAGATTCGTAAGAGATAACAGGCTTGATGCAAAAGGAGAACTGTATGGAAGCCGAGGGAAAAGACTGGATTCTGAACCTGCAAGAACAACACTGCAGTTTGAGATAAGTGCTTCCCAGCAGAGTGATGTGGTTATACCTCTCGGAACAAAGACTACAGTTAATAAGCTGATATTTAAAACAGAGGAAGAAGGGCATATAAAAAAAGGAGAAACTACAGTGGATGTTCAGGCTGTATGTACTGAAAACGGCGAGGCAGGAAATGGTTTTCTGCCGGGGCAGATAGATAAAATAGTTGATGTATTTCCGTATTATAAATCTGTAAAGAACATTACCGAAAGTAAAGGCGGAACAACTGTGGAAGCTGATGATCAGTACAAAGAAAGGCTTATGGCCGTACCTGAAAGTTTTTCGGTGGCTGGTCCGTCAGGGGCTTATGAATTTTGGGCGAAATCAACAAGTCCGTTAATAACTAATGTAAGGGCAATATCTCCGACACCGGGCTGTGTGGATATTTATATCTGGACAAAATATGGAGAGCCTACGGTAGAGCTTATACATCAGGTTCAGGAGAAGGTCAGCGATGCAGAAGTAAGACCGCTTACAGATATGGTAACTGTAAAGGTTCCTGAGAAGGTTTATTATTCTGTTGACCTTGAGTATTATATTGATAAAGAAAACGAACTTTATGCTGATGAAATAGAAAAAAATGTAAGAAGTATGGTTGCCGAGTGGGTAAGCTGGCAACAGGAAAAGCTGGGAAGAGATATAAATACTGATGAACTGATTTATCGTCTGAAAAAAATAGGAGTAAAAAGAGTGAAAATCGTAAGTCCTGTATTTACAAAAATAGATGAACATGAAGTTGCTATCATAGAAAGTGATGTAAATATTGTGAATAAAGGAACGGAAGTATGAAGCGGATATATGATGTAAGCTTGTTTGACTTTATTCCGTTTAATTTTAAAAGCGATAAGGAAACAGAATATATAATAGAAATAATTGATTATCTGCTGAGAGAAAGATTCATAAAGCAGATACCGGAAGTTATACTGCTGGACAGAGTGGAGCAGCTGGAAGACTGGAAGGTAAACGAGCTTTTTGCAGAATTTCATGTGGACTATTATAACAAAAATGTTTCTATAGAACAGAAAAGAGAACTTATCAAGACTTCCCTTCTTACCCACAGAACAAAAGGGACTCCGTTTGCTCTTAAGATAATTACGGATATTCTTTTCAAAAACGGAAAAGTCATGGAATGGTTTGATTATGACGGAGATCCTTATAAATTCAAAATAAGCACACAAAGCGACCTGAAAGATCAGGATGATTATGAACAGATAATTCAGGCAATAGAGATTTATAAAAATGCCCGTTCATGGCTGGAAAGCATTATTTTTAACAGAACAGACGATATGGAGCTTTTTGAGGCACATTTATCGCAGAAGAAAGTAAAGACTGTCTTAAATATGGCAGAGATTGAATTTTCTGTGGAAAACACAAAAAATCATACAGGAATTGCAATATTTGAACACAGGAAAATGGAAATAAGATAATTAATTTATAAATCTGAAAATAAATTTTTGGAAAAAGGAGGAAAAATGGCAGAATTCAGCGGATTTATCCTTACCAATGAGGGAAGGAAACTACTGGCGAAAGCAGTAGCAGGAGAAACTCTGACATTTACAAAAATCAGTTTTGGAGACGGACTCTATGAAGGGGATAAAAAAGAGATACAGGAACTGGCAGGTCTGAGAAATGTATTTTTTATTAATCAAATAAGGAAAACAGGTGTAGGGCAGGTTTCTTTGAGAGCTGTTATTACTAACAGGGCAGTGGAAACCGGTTATCATATAAAGGAAATAGGAATATATGCTGTCTGCGGGAATGAGGAGGAGGTTCTTTATGCTTATAATACAGCTGTGGAAGCTGATTATCTTCCGGCGTTTAACGGGAATAACCTTATAGAATTTGAGTATCAGAATTATATTGTAATTGATCAGGCTGAAAAGGTAACAGCTGTTATAGATCCCAGTGCTACTTATCTGACTAAGGAGGAGGCAGAAGAGGTTTATGTACCTCAGACGCAGGTGGCTGATGAAAAAAAATCTGGGATAGTCACCTTGGCTAAAATCAGAAAGGAGATTGGATATTTAGCACATACGCAGTATGATGGTATATTTGGACCAGATTTGAAAAAGATAGTAAACGGAAGAAGTTATTTATATATAGATGATAACGGAGACGGCTGGATTTATAAAGCTAAACAGAACAATGTAAATACAGGAGGGTTTCTAACTCCTACAGATGAAAATTTTGTAAATATAAGTAATAATATCTTAAATGAGAGAGTCAACAATATTGAATACAGAATTTCAAAATATGGACAGATAGCAAACTGGAGTCAGAACGGATGTTATACAGATTCAAATTATGAGGTTATAAAAGCAGATTCAAGAGATGAATTTCATGTCAGGGTAAAAGAGTGGGGAATATATATATTTAGTGCGAAAGCTTTTGTTTATATGAATGCAAATACAAGAGCAAATATAGCTGTTTACAATAATAATGTATTTGCAGGAGATACGAGAAATGGGATTATGACTGCCGGAACAGAGATGTTAACATTACCGGTTATAACAAATGCAGTAGCAGCAGGGCAAACGATAAGATTCTTAACTACAGGGCAAACAAGTATAGGCTCTGAATGGGGTTATTATATAACGAGATTGGTGTAATAGGAGGTAAAATGGGAAGTTTTAATGGTTTTATTTTAACAAATGATGGAAAGAAACTATTGGAAGAAGCATTAACGGGAAAAAGACTTGTGTTTACTAAATTTCAGTTTGGTGATGGAGAAATAACAGAAGATCCTAAGGAAGTAACAGAGCTGGTTAGTATTAGGAAAGAAGTTCCTATTAATCAAATTGTTAATTCCGAGAATGGTCAGGTAATGTTAAAAGTTATAGTAGATAACAGAGATGTTGAAGAAGGGTATTATATTAAAGAAATAGGAGTCTTAGCAAAATGTGATGATGGGGAAGAAATTCTTTATGCCTATAATAAAGCTAGAAATGCTGACTATCTTCCAATACATAATGGTAAAAATTTAGTAGAATTAGAATATCAAAATTATATTACAATAGCCCAAATAGAGGATGTTACTGCTATTATTGACGGAAATATTACTTATTTAACAAAAGAAGAAGCAAATGAAAAATTTGTTCCTCAAACTCAAATAGCAACTTTAGCAAAAGAGGGAATAATTAATGAATTAAGAATAAAAGAACTTTCACAAGAAACAATGAATGAAAATAAAGCAAAATATGATTTTGAAGAAAGAAAAATTTTAAGCGGACTAATTAATACAAATAGTTGGGATACTAATATAGCAGCACATTTAAATTTTCATAGACCAGATTTAAAAGATGAAACTTGGTGGAAAAATTTATCAGAAAATCAAAAAGCTCAAGGTTGGGATATGAGACTGTTTCCAGCCAATGACGGGACATATTTAGGAATACATAAAATAAGAAATGATCAAGTAATAGGTCTTTTAGACACTAATTTAATATGGGCGGGAAGCCCGCTTAATTATTTAAATAATAACGGGGGAAGTAAATTAGTGACATGTGATCAAACAGCGGCATATGTTTCAAACAATATATATTTTTATGATACAAGAAATATAGAAAAGCATTTGGGAATTTTACATTATTCAACAAATGGAGCACCGTATCACCAAGGACCCAGAACAAATTGGATATTTTCCAGATTACTTGATGAAATTGACAGAGCAGATTTTGACAATAGATTTAATGATCTTTTTAACAGACATAATAATCAGACTGTGTGGGATTTACGTTTGGCAGGATATATAAATCCGATAATTTTTACAAGAAATGATGCAATGGAAAGAAATGGATATGTAGTAACAGGAATTATAAATTTTAATTCAGATAATTATATTGATAGTATACAATTGCGTGCTTTACAAATGTTTAGAGGAGGAATTTGGTATAATGTACCATTTGTATAAAATTTTTTAGTGAGGTGAGAAATGAAAAATTATAAAAATTTCGTATCAAAAAATGCTGTACATGAAGAAGGATTTATTTATGTAGATATAAAAGACGAAAATGGAGCAAATTGGTATGAAATTCAAAAAAATTTTCAGGAAAAAACATTTAAAATATTATATTATTCGGATAATAAAATGGTAATTGGATATAATGAAGATGTTAGTATGCTGGCACCTTTTGAAAATACAAGTGTAATTGAAGTAGAAAAAATACCGGATTTTGAAATATTAAATGAATTATTTGTATTAGAGAAAAAATTTAAATTAGTTAAGTTAAATAAATTTGAGAAGATAGTAGATAACAGCATATTAGAAGATGTAGAATTGAAAAATGAGTTTTACAAAAAGAAACAAAAAGAGCTGCAAAGAAATTTTTTGAAATTAAAATCAGAAGAAGAAGAATTTTTACAATTAGGATTTAATACAGAAGAAACAGTAAAAGAAATGGAAGCTACCTCTGATGAACTAAAAGAAGTAAATTTAATACTAAAAAATATTAAGATTAAGTAAATTAAGGAGGATAAACTATGGACTTCATAAAAAATTTAATATCATTCTACACACAAAACACACTGCTAAATACAGTAATATTATTGGCAGCAGCAATTCTGTGCTGGTTTTTGTGGACATACAGAAAACTGAAAGTAATGGCTTTGACAGCAAGTGTAAAAGCAGAATTAAAAGCTTATCTAAGAGGAGAGCAGAAATTGAATTTTGCGTTGGAATGGCTTATGAAACAGGATTTTTTTAAAAACACTATATTAAAATTTATACCTGTAAAAATAGTAAAATGGGTCATAAATACAATATTTAATGCAAACAAAGAAACTATAGAAGCAAAATAACCATAAAAATTTATAAGGTGGTGTAATGGAACTTGCTAAATTAGCAGATTACGGTATAATGAGAATAGTGCTGACATATTTATCCGGAAAGATATAAAAACCTTTGAAACATTTAAAGAATCTATGAGAGAAATAGTAGATGAACTAAAGGAACTGAATATAAGAATTGATAAGCTTGAACAAAATGATAAAGGGCCTGAATAATTCAGGTTCCTTTTAATTTTAAAAATTATTTGGTTGTTATTGTGCGATTCATAGTTTTATTTTATTATAATATTAAAAAATATAAAATTGACAAAATAAGAATTCTATACTAAAATATTAAACCAAGGAGGTTTAATATGCCAAAAGAATATGTATATTCAGATTATACTTACAATAGTAGAAATCCATTAGTAAGATTTTCACATAGAAAAAGATTTTTAACTGCATTGAATTTTATTTTAAAAGAAAAATTTAAAAATCTTTTAGATTATGGAGCAGGGGACGGGCATTTTTTAAAAGAAGTATCAAAAATAAAAACAGATATAGAGCTGGTCGGATTTGAACCGGTTATGGATAATACCGATTCAGAGAAAATAAAGTATTATTCAGATGTGTCGAGTATTAAAGGTCGGAAGTATGGTGTAATTACATGTTTTGAAGTTTTGGAACATTTCAATTCAAATGGTCAGAATGAAATACTGGAAAATATATATAATCTTTTAAGTGATGATGGAGTGGTGATTATTTCTGTTCCAATAGAAATTTACTTTCCGAGTTTTATAAAGAACATTATTAGACTAAAATATACTAAACTGGATTTTCAATATATAAAAAATATATTAAAAGCATTGTTCGCTGTGAATATTCCTGAAATACGAAATAAGGAAGGATATTTAGAAACTCATTTAGGTTTTAATTATAAAAAACTGGAACTCTTATTTAAAAAACATTTTGAAATAGTGCAAAAGAAAAATTCTCCTTTGGAGTATTTACCTGTTATAGCAAATTCACAGGTTTTTTATAAACTTAAGAAAAAAAATAAAAACAGCAGTAAACATTCTTAATACTGAAACCAAAAGGGGAAATATAGATGATATCATACAGAAAAGCAGAAAAATCTGACATAAACGAATTAATGAGAATAAGAAGTATTTTTCTTGAGGAATATGACAGGGAAAATTATTTGAATAATAAGGAAAATGTGGATAAAGAAATAGAAAAATATCTGTAGAAATTCATAGATACGGAAACTTTTACCGGCTTTATAGCCGAAAAAGACAACAAGATAATAGGAACGAGTGCGATAGCTTTTTATGATATACTTCCTGCTCCTCTTTATATGAACGGCAAGCTTGGTTATATATCCAATGTTTTTGTTTTCCCCGAATACAGAAAGCAGGGGATTGCCAAGAAATTATTTGAGCTGGCAGTAAATGAGGGATTTGCAAGAAACTGTTCCAAACTGACACTTCATGCAAGCAAGGATGGAGAGCCTGTATATGAAAAGTTTGGATTTAAAAAGACTACTGCTGAAATGGATTATATAAATGAGAAATTTTATGAAGTAAGAAAATAATAGTAATATGAAAAATATGTTATTATGAGTTCACATCAGCAGAGCATAATAATGTAGTGTTCTACTGATAAGTAAGTACTGCTTTGATGAGATGTTTTTGATTTGGTTGATTTTTTTATTGAGAAAAGTCATCAGAACAGAGCCTGTGAGCAAAAGTCTGTAAACAAAAAAAGCTTTCTATGGTAAAATTAAAATATCATAGGAGGCGATTTTTATGTGCGGAAGAAATAATGTGGAGAAATCAGGAAAAAGAAATGTAATATCAGAATTAACAGAGCTGTATGATATAAAATCAGCAGAAGATGTACAGGACGCTCTGGAAGATTTATTAGGGGACATGCCTGCCGGTGAGTTATCAGAACATTTAGGCTATACTGAATACGAAAGAAGTACAAATACAAATTCAAGAAACGGGAAAAAAACAAAAGTACTCCGTAGTAAATATGGAGAAATACCAATATCAGTACCACAAAAAATCATAAAAATCACCTATAAATAGAAATATAATGGTAGTCGTTCTACAAAAATTATACTAATCA
>JAITVW010000239.1 GCA_031285605.1 Fusobacteriales bacterium
TCTATTACAGCAGGAACATATATATCTACTTTTTTATATGAAATTTTTTTTGATTATTTCACCACATTAAATAGTTTACAACCTAAAAAAATATCAATTTTAAATTTACTTTCCTTGTAGTCCTAACTACTAAAGAATTAACCAGATTCAGAACCTTTCAGGCTCACCCTGTTGATTGACTTCATATTTATTCCCATTTATTTAAAAAAAGACAACATCTTGAAAATATTAATTTAATTATAAGTTTTTCTATACTCAGATTACTATTCCAAAATATTGATTTTTCCATCTTTTTTATTATTTTATTTTTTTAATGTTAATGATTTATTTCATTTATATATTGGCGTTTTTAAGCTATATTAATACATAAAATGAAGAAAATGAGCCTTGCGGCTCATTTTTTTATGGCTGTATCTTTTGGATACAGCCCAATCTTATTTTATCAGTTTAATTATTTAAAATGCCTCCTTATACAGAGCTATTGTATCTTCCAGAGTAACCTCTCTTGGATTTGTCCCGGCACACACATCTTTCAGCGCATTTTCCGCCATTACCTTAAAGTCTTCTTCTTTTACTCCGAGCTCTTGCAGTCCTTTAGGTATTCCCACTCTTTCAGACAGCTTCATTATAGCTTCTACAGCCTTTGTATTTGCTTCTTCCACAGACAGCCCCTCTACATTTTCCCCGAGTATTTCTGCTACTTTTCTCAGTTTATCGCCTGTATTTGCAGAATTAAATTTTTCCACATGAGGAAGAAGTATCGCATTACATACACCATGCGGAAGATTATAAAAACCGCCGAGCTGATGTGCCATCGAATGCACATATCCCAGTCCAGCATTGTTAAACGACATTCCTGCTATATAAGAAGCATATGCCATCTTTGATCTTGCCTCTATATTATTTCCGTCTTTTACAGCATCCTCAAGAGATTCGCCTATCAGCTTTACAGCTTCCAGGGCAAGAACATCTGTAAGTTCGTATGCACCTGTAGAAACATATGCTTCTACAGCATGTGTCAGTGCGTCCATTCCTGTAGCCGCAGTAAGATCGGCAGGTTTTCCTGTCATCAGCTCAGGATCGCTTACAGCTATACTTGCAAGACAGTTTTTATCAACCATAACCATTTTTATGTGTGTATCTTCATTTGTTATAACATAGTTTATAGTAACCTCACTTGCAGTTCCGGCTGTGGTATTAATTGCAATTATAGGTACAGATCTGTGTTTTGACATGTTTATTCCTTCATAATCCTTGATTTCACCGCCGTTTGTAGCCAGTATTCCTATTGCTTTACCTGCATCCTGAGGTGAACCTCCGCCTATTGATATTATGAAATCACAATTTTCAGATTTGTAAGTACTCAAACCGTCATGAATATTTTTCATTGTGGGATTAGGCTGTATATCATCTGCTACAACATAATTTACCCCGCTTTCATCCAGTACATCAGTTACTTTTTTCACTACTCCGATCTTAACAAGAACATTATCTGTTACTACCAGAGCTTTTTTCAAACCTAAATCCTTAATGTCTCCTCCTATTTCTTTCACGCATCCGGGCCCTATCAGAGTGACTGCAGGCCAGTAAATCCTTCTGCTTACTTTCATAAATACCTCCATATCTATTTTATAATATATTGAAAACACACTTAAAAAATATAAATATTTTACTGCTTTATTGATAAATACAAAATTTTTTTACCTTGTTTTAGAATACTGAGATTTTACAGGTTAATTAAAAAGTAAAACATGAGTACTTTATAAAAGTATATCATGATAAAACTTTTTGTCAATTCTCTGACAACAAAAAACTTTAACACTATACTTTAATTAAGTTAATCAGAACGCTGATATTTGTTATAAATATAAAGTATATTTTTTTATGTTTTTTTTTCTTTATTCAAAAAATCAGATATATTATTATATATTTCACAGTATTCTTCCAAATAGATAAGAGTATGCATAAAAGTATGATTAAGACCGGGATATCTCACAAACTCTACTCTGACTGAAGTTTTTTCCAGACATTCAGCATAATGCTCAGCTTCGTCACTCAGCGTATCATCCTTAGAGCATATTATAAAGGTCTCGGGAAGCCCGGAAAGATTATTATCCTTGCTTAAAGAAGCTTAGATATTATCTTCATCTTCTTTATTTCGGTTCTCTGTCAATAAATGGGATAATATCTGCATAGAATCCTTTCATTCTCCGATAAAAAGAGAATGGATTAATAGATTTAAAATACATGCAAAGAGTTTAATATTTGAGTATATCGTGGTCTTTTATAATACAGTAAGAAATCAACAAAACGATTATATTTTAATCAGACACTTCCGGATTTCTGCCAAAATATCCGATTAATTTTTATAAAAATAAGGAGCTTCTGCTCCCTGTATTTTTAGTATTTAGTTTAATCCTTCTCTTGCAAGAAGCTGTTCCAGTTTTTTATCTGTCCCCTGATTGTTCTTATATGTCTGAATGGCCTTTTTAGTAAGACTTCCGTTTATTCCGTCGAGCTTTCCCGTGTAATATCCCATGTCTTTCAGTCTTTTTTGTATCTCTACAAAATTTGTTCTTCTCTTTTCTTTTGTTACTGACCGTGTTTTAGATATTGTCTCAGCATTTATTATACTAAAACTCAAAACTGCCGTTAATAACAAAACTGTAGCTAATCTTAATTTTCTCATAAACTTCTCCTTTTTAATTTTTTCTATTATATACTTTTTTGAATTTCTTTGTAAATCTAAATTTACTTTAAAATTACATGTAAAAAAACAGCTAATAAAAAACTTATTTAATTTTTTGATTCTGTTTTACCGAAACTGATCTATGATTGTTCTAACATAATCCAATACCTGATTTGCGTCAGACTCACCAATACTGTTAATTTTATCAATCATTGCATTTATTCTGCTGTCATCAAGCTTATAATCTTGTCTAGGTGTTTCTATATGATTCTTTAGCGTTTCATAAGTTATTATTATGAACTCATCGACTATTTCCTGTGCAACCTGATTTTTAAAAACAGGTTTTTTCAGATTTATCAGATTTCTGATAACAGTTGCAGCTTTGGGTTTCTTTTTCTTACGCAAAATCTTTCTCATTGTTCCTCCTTAAATTTTTATTTATATATTAAACACTTTTATGTACACAATAGTTATTTTATAATTATGTTAATTTATTTTTTCTGTACCTTTTCCTGAATTCAATTCTTCTGTTTCATCTTCGTCAAGACCAAATTTTTTGTCTATATCCGAAAAACTTTCGTTTTCAGCTTTTCTGCATATAATTATGCTATCCGAATATACTCTGAGCACGTTCCCTGCTGCTGCAATATTATTCAGGATTGTTAAGCAGAAGAACAGTAAGACCCTGTCCTGGTCCGGACTGTAAATATTACTCCTGAAAAAAATATTCCCAAAACGCCTGTCTTCATCTTTTTCATATTTAATCCGGTTTATCTGAATTTTCTAAAAAAATTATAAAATATACATTTATCCCAGCATAATTTTATAAAAAATCTTAGTAGATATTTATAAGTATTCTAACATACCGGAATAAAATTGTATAGTATTTAAATATAATATTATTCTATAAAAAAACGCATCAAAAATAAAACTCCGATACGTTTTTTTTAGTTTACATTGTTATTTTAGAATTATCTTTTGATATCATATTTATCAGCTCGTCATTTGACTTTGTTTTCTTAATAAGATCAATCAGCTTTTTCACTGCCTCAGCCTCATTATAATTATTTAGATATCTTCTGAAATTCCATATTGTCTTTAATGTTTTTTCATCAAGAAGTATTTCCTCTTTTCTTGTTCCGCTCTTTAATACATCTATTGCCGGGAATATTCTTAATTCTGCCAGAGATCTCTCCAGAATTACTTCCATGTTTCCTGTTCCCTTGAACTCTTCAAATATTATATCATCCATTTTACTTCCTGTTTCTATAAGTGCTGTAGCTATTATAGTCAGACTTCCGCCTTTTCTTATATTTCTCGCAGCTCCAAGGAATCTTTTCGGATAATAAAGAGCTTTCGGGTCAATACCGCCGGATATCAGCTTTCCGCTTGAAGGAACTACTATATTATATGATCTGGCAAGTCTTGTCAGACTATCCATCAATATTACTATATCTTTCCCTTTTTCTACCTCTCTTTTTGCCTTTTCAAGTACATCCTCCGTTACCTTTATGTGAACACTCGGATCTTCATCAAATGTTGCTGAAAAAACTTCCGCATCACGTACATTTTCCTTTATATCGGTAACCTCTTCCGGTCTCTCGTCAATAAGCAGTATCCACAGCTCCACTTCCGGATTATTATTTATAATATCATTTGCCAGAGTGGATAAAAGTATTGTTTTTCCTGCTTTCGGCGGTGCTACTATCAGCCCTCTCTGTCCTTTGCCTATTGGCGCTATCAGGTCTATTATTCTGGAAGACAGACTTGCTGCTGATAAGTTCAGCTTTTCTTCCGGATATGAAGGTGTAAGATCATCAAAGAACGGTCTGTTTGTTGATTTTTCAGGAGCATCTCCATTTATAAGAAGAGTTTTTATAAGTGCATAATTTTTTTCTGTTCCTATCGGTTCTCTTACTTCACCCAAAACTATATCTTCATTTCTAAGTGCAAATTTTCTTGCCTGAGATGCTGATACATAAATATCAGGTCCTACCGTACTTTCTCTTAAAAATCCGTACCCGTCGGACATCATATCCAGTCTTCCCGATCCTAATATAATATTGTCTTTTTTAGCTTCTTCAATATAGATATTTGTTATAATATCTGACCTTCCCATAGTGGAAAAACCGGTTATCCCGTATTCTTTTGCTTTTTTTCTTAATTCCGTTAATTTCATTTCAAAAATATTTTCCATAATTTTCATCCCCTACTTTAATTTTTGATAAAATAATTTTACTTCGCCGGGTTGTAAATAATATTCCAGATTATCAGATACCTCATCCATTCTGTGACCATGTGATATATCTTCTATACTATGTCCTTCCATGATTTTGAACATGTCGGGAACCTTCACGCCTATACCTGTCTTAGTATTGATATTTGCTATCATAAAGATTTTTTCAGTACCATCTGAAGATTTTTTCAAAAAAGAAAAAATATCACTGCTTCCAAAATCATAAATCTCGGTAAAACCATCTTCCTTGAGTATATTATACTCTGCTTTTATTTCATTGATCAGTCTGATATCTTCTACAATATCATAATTTATTTCTTCGTAATCTTTGTATGTGGTATTTACTACATCTATTTTTTTCTTAAAGCCGTACTCAAAACCAAGTGTAATTGCTATCCCTGAACAAAAATAAGCCTCTATCGCATAGTAACATACTGCTTTTCTGCTGTCTCCGTTATACTCTTTTGCAAATCTTTCAGTATCATGATTTTCAGGAAAAGATAATGACGGACATCTTCCCATCCACTTATTATAATCCCGTAAAAACCACTCATCTTTAAAATTCCACCATTTCAGGCTGTTCATAACAAAATCGAAGCCTGATTCTATTATTTCAATTATTTTTTCCGGGGTACAGCTTAAAGTTTCCGCTAAAAACAGTATATCCGGGTATTGTTTTTTTACTTCATTTATTAGATATTTCCAAAGACCGGAAGGGACCTGATATGCGGCATCGCACCTAAAACCTTTTATTCCTAGACCTGCGTAATATAAAATATAGTCAAGCCAGTATTTCCAAAGATTTTCCTTATCACCGGAGTTCTCATTGTCAATTTGAGCTAAATCACCCCAGATAATTAGTTTATCTCCATCTAAAGCTCCTGGATTTTTTATCGTTCCGTCCTCATTTTTTTCATACCATTCAGGCTTTTCTTTTATAAGGCCGGAATCAATGGATGTGTGATTTATCACAAGATCCATCATAACTTTCATTTCTCTTTTTTCTGCTTCCATACAGAATTCCCGAATAAAGGAATCCCCGATTTCCCTGTATTTCTCTGCTTCTTTTTCCATTATTTCATAATCAATTCCTAAAAGCACCGGACTGTATGCATAATAGTCTTTTATGGAATAAACAGACCCTGAGAACCCCGGGAGATGAAAAGGATTTACATAGACCCAGTCAAAATTCATGAAATCTATGTCATCCAGTTTGTCAGCCCAGCTGTCAAAATTTTTCAGAAGATAAGGATACAGGTTATAAATTCTTGCACTAATCATAATCTTTCCTCCGCTTGCCCGGCATAATATCCCGTTTACTTTAAGTCAAAACAAAACATTACACTAGACTAATTCACCATATAATGTCCATGTTTTTGTTTCATATATTTTTACATTTACAAATTTTCCCGAAAGCTCTTCATCACTTTTAAAAAGCACTATTTTATGAGTGGAGGTTCTTCCTGTGAGCATATCAGGATTTTTGCTGCTCGGTCCCTCTGCAAGAACCTTCAAAGTCTGACCATAGTATTTTTTACTCTCTTCTTTTGCTCTTGCATTCTGAAGTCTCATCAATTGCTGAAGTCTCTCTTTCTTTACCTGTTCAGATACCTGCTCTTCCAGCACTGCCGCAGGAGTTCCGCTTCTCTTGGAATACATAAACATGAACGCATTTTCAAAACCTACCTGCTCCACTACATCCAGAGTATCCTGAAAATCCTCGTCAGTTTCCCCCGGAAATCCTACTATGATATCTGTTGTTAAGCCTATATCAGGAATCTCTTTCTTTATTTTAAGAGCAAGTTCTATAAACTCTTCCTTTGTATATCCCCGGTTCATTGCCCCGAGTATCTTGGTAGAACCTGACTGCAGAGGCAGATGAAGCATTCTTGCTACCTTGGGATTTTCTGCTATTGCTTTTATTACTGAATCAGTAAAATCTTTCGGATGCGGCGAAATATATTTCAGCCAGAAATCTCCCTCTATATTGGCAGCCTTTGTAAGAAGTCCTGCGAAATCTTCCCCCATTTCGATTCTGTCACTTCCGTAAGAATTAACATTTTGTCCTAAAAATAATATTTCTTTGTAACCTTTATCTGCATACTGCTTTACATCATCAAGTATTTCTCTCATTGGAACCGATCTCTCCATTCCACGTACATAAGGAACTATACAAAATGTGCAGTAATTATTACAACCATAAGTTATTGAAACAGATGCTGCTGTATCATCTCCGAAATCAGCATCTACCCTTTTGGGAAGCTCATCTTCGTCTTCTACCATTACTATATGATCTACTGTTCCTTTTTGAACTTTTTCTATGATGTCAGGAAGCTTGGCAATATTCTGATTTCCTATTACCAGATCTACAAAAGGTGTTTTTTTTATAAATTCTTCTCTGACCTCCTGAGCAAGACACCCTGTTACACCTATTATCATGTTATTTCTTTTTTCCTTTAATTTCTTCAGTTCTCCTAATTTTCCGTAAACTTTTACCGCTGCTCCTTCTCGTATAGTACATGTATTCAGAAGAACAAGATCAGAAATTTTTATATCATCAACAATCTTATACTCAATGGACTGCAGCATTTTTTTCATCTTAGCGCTTTCATTCACATTCATCTGACAACCGTAAGTAATTATTGTTGCTTTCTTTTCCAAAATTTTTAAACCATCCTTTCAATAAATCATCTTAGTAAATGATGACTGATTTTATATGTAAAGTACTAACACAACATTATATTACATTTTCAGAAAAAATAAAATATTTTTTTATAAAATCAGCCTTATTCTTAAGAAAGACAAGGAAGCTTTCCAAAAAATAAAATCCCGTTATAGAAATAATGGGATTTTGGTGTTAGTCTATTATAACATCTGCCTGATATCTATCTTCCGGAGCTCTGTAGTTTACTATTCTGTTAATATAAATAGTACCTTCTTTTATATCTCCCTGTATTTCCAAATTTACGTATTCATACGACTGAATATCAAATTTATCAGTTACTTTTTGGACTATATTTTCCAAAAGCCCTGTATTATCTACCAGATTATAACTTATTTCTTTATCTTTCAATATCAGTCTGTTTTTCTTATAAACAAAAACTCCCGTAGCCGGATAATACTGTCCTGCTCTTACCGGTCCCACCGGCTTCTGCACCTCGGTTACTGCTGCAGATGTCTGTGTGTTTTTACTGCTCTTTTTATTCGCTGACGAACATGACATCAACAACAATAAAATTAAGAATATTGATAACTTTTTCATATATTTCCTCCAAAATTTATATATTTAATTTCTTTATCTTTCCCTACTATTATACATATTTTTATCTGTTAATTCAAGTTTTCATAATTCAGCTTTACGGCTTATTTATGAAAGCCCAGATCAGCAGGGTTATAATCACCTGATATATGCTCTGCCTTTCCGCCGTTTTTTTCATATTCTTTTCTCATTTCAGTTACTTTATCTATTAACCCTACAGTATCTTCTTCAAGCTTGTCCCTGTTAAAGAGCCCTTTTGACCAGTAGTCAAGAATCAGTTTACTGTCGCCGTATATTATTTTTATTCCTTTTTTGGCTGCATATTTCAAGGCTATATATATACCCACCAGCTCACCGTAATTATTTGTTCTTCCTTTTTTCAAGACATAGTTCCCGTGAACAGAAACTTTTTCTTTAGAAAGTATTTGCGGTAAAAGTGAATTACCTTTATAATCTGTTACACGTACTTCTACACCTATACCTCGTCCTGTTCCCGCATCAAAATAAAGTCCCTTTTTATCAAGGGCAGGTACTTTTTTGTCCTTGATTTCGTATTCTGCTCCGGAATCAAGCCATGCTTTAGCCTTATCACGGGACGGAAATGACTTATAACGTGCTTTTTGTCCTTTTACCAGTATTTCACATTCCTTCCAGTTTTCAAGAATCCCGTTTTTGTCACTTTCTACCAGATAATATGCATAGTATTTTTTTGCCATTTTCTTCATTTTTCACTTTCAAAATTTTTTTTAATTATACCATATTATAAAGTTTTTAAAAAGATAATATTCTCAAATTATTTCATAATTTCTGTTTACTGCAATGTTTCTTTCATCTGCCGTAATGATCTGTCTTCTTTGAATCGGGAGAGCTCAGTACTAAAAGTAATATTTGACAAATTTCAAAATAAATACTAAAATAATATGCGAATGATTTGCAAATTTATATAAGGTGATAAAAATTATGAAACATTTAACTAAAAATAGAAAAGAAATTCTGGAAATAATCTCTGCTTCAAAGAAACCTCTTAATGTAAAACAGATAAAAACACAGGTAGACTTTGATACTTCCACTATTTACAGGGCTTTGGATTTTTTGGAAAGTCTTGAGTATATTCATTCCGTGATTTTTGATAATGAAAAATATTATTTTAAGGATAAAAACGGGAATTTTATTATATGTAATTCATGCAGAAAAATAGAAGTTTTCCCTATTCAGTCTATCAGCCGGGAAGAAAATATGCTGAAACAGGAGTTTGGTTTTTTTCCATTATCGCATATCTTTTTATTTAAAGGTATTTGCAGAAAGTGTAACACATAAACCCGGAAAGGAGAGTAAACTATGAGCAAAATTTTAAAGTACTTAATTATATGTTTTATTTTTTTTATTTTTTTGTTTTCATGCCAAAATCAGAAGAAATCAGATACATTTGAAAATGCAGCTGCTTTAAACAAAAAACCTCATATTTCAGTAAGTATCCCGCCGTTAAAGTGGATTACCGGGAAAATCGCCGGAAGTGATTTTACAGTAACATCTGTAGTCAGTTCAAATATAAGTCCCGAATTATTTGATCCGTCTGTAAAAACTATTCAGGAACTGGAGGAATCAGATTTGTATTTCTCTTTTGATTTATTTGCCTTTGAGCATAAATTGGAGGATACAGTAAGCAATCCCGGAAAAATATATAATGTTCTGAAAAACAGCAGTTATCTGCTAAAGAATGATCAGGAACCACATACAGACGACAGACACAATCACGGCAATTATGATCTGCATGTATGGTTTTCCGTGAATATAGATTCTTCAATTGCAGAAAATATTAAGAATATTCTTTCAGAAAAATATCCTGAAAAAAAAGATATATTTGAAAAAAATTATTCTGACTTTATTTTAGAAATTAACTCCTTCAATGCAGAAGTGGAAAATATATTAAGTGATAAAAAAAGTAAGATTTTTGTTATTTATCACCCTGCACTTACTTATTTTGCAGAGGAATACAGTCTTATACAGATTTCTGTGGAACAGGAAGGCAAAGAGCCTACTGCACGGTATTTGAAAAATATAATAAACGAACTTAAGAAAAATAATGTAAAGGTTCTTCTTGTACAGCCTCAGTTTCCCAAAAGTTCCGTGGATCTGATTTCCAAGGAAGTACCTGATATAAAAATTATGGAATTCAATCCTCTTGAGGAAAATATTTTTGATAATCTGAAAAAATTTACAAATTCATTGGAGTAGATATGGATAAACATTTGATAGAAATAAATAACCTGAACTTTAAATACAAAAACAATATAATTCTGAATAATATTTCCTTTAATATCACCGAAAATGAAAATATAGGCATTCTTGGCAGAAACGGCGGCGGAAAATCCACTCTGATAAAGATTCTTCTGGGATTTTTGAAGCCTGCATCCGGTTTAATAAAATACAATATTGACAGAAAAAAAATCGGTTATCTGCCGCAAATACGTGAATTTGATGCTGTTTTTCCAATTTCGGTTTATGACCTTGTTATTTCAGGGCTTACAAACAGAAAAAATTTATTCAGAAGATTTGACTTACAGGAAAAAAAAGCCGCTTCTGATATTATGGACGAATTTGGTATAGCAGAACTGAATGATAAGCTTATTAACGAAGTTTCGGGCGGGCAGCTGCAGAGAGCCCTTATAGCCAGAGCTCTTATATCAAATCCCGAACTCATTATCCTTGATGAGCCTGAATCATTTCTGGACAAAAATTTTGAGGCAAAACTATATAATAAATTAAAAACCTTGAAGAATTCTACGGTAATTATAATTTCTCACGATCCGGAAGAGATTTATCAGCATATTGATTCAGTTTTACTTGTAGAAAAAGAAGCAAAATTTTACAAAGACAAAAATACTTTTATGAAAGGCAGATAAATGGACTTTATTTCCTCAATATTAAAATATCCTTTTATGCAGGACGCACTGATTGTAGGATTCTTATCAAGTATATGCTGCGGTACCGTAGGTACTTATATAGTCAATAAAAAAATGGTTTTTATTTCTTCCAGTATCAGTCATGCCTCATATGGAGGAATCGGAATCGGCTTATATCTGACTTCGATATTCGATCTTCCTGTAAAAGAGCCTATACTCTTTGCTCTTGTTTTCTCTATATTTTCCGGAATACTTATATTACTTCTGAAAGATAAAT
>JAITVW010000258.1 GCA_031285605.1 Fusobacteriales bacterium
AGAAGGTTTTGAAGTAAGAGAATTTGAGCCGGGAATAATAAAACCTTTTAGACGGGCAAATGCAAATGAACTTCTTGAACAGCAATTCGGGCAGACAATATATGGAAATACTGTAAGCGGAGCTGACGAAGGACTAACACAAGTGGCAAAAGAATTAAAAGAGTTGGATGAAGCAATAATAAGAAGAGAGCTATGGATGTTGGGGCAGTATTTGTCTACTGGAATTGTACCAATGAAAGGAAAAACAACAGACAGAGCTATAAAATATGGTTCTGCTAACATAGAAGTGCTAGGAGGTACAGACAAATGGGATAATGCCGGAAGCAATCCAATTGAGGATATAAGAAGATGGCAGTTACAAATACAGGAAGATACAGGAGTAATAGTAGATAGTGTGGTTTTAACCCCAAAGGCAGCAAAGGCTTTTAGAAATCATGCAAAAGTAATAGAACAGCTTAAATTAACACAGGCAGACCAATTAAGAGTAAATCCACGTAGTTTAGGTGACGGGACAACATTTTTAGGAACAATACCGGATTTGAATGTGGATATTTATACTTATGTTGACTGGGTTGTAAATCCTTTAACAATGCAAAATGAATCAATAATTCCGGATGGCGGAGTTATAGCCTGCAGGGCAAAATCAATGTCAGTTCATTATGGAGCAATAGCACAAATGGTGGATAAGAAAAAACAGATTTTTGTAGGTAATAGAATACCAAAACACTGGGTAGATGAGGCAGAAGATAATGAGTATTTAAGATTGGCTTCGGCACCGCTTATTGTACCGGAAGATGTTGACGCACACTATTATTCAAAGGTGGTGTAACATGATAAAACTATTAGTAAATTTTAGAAAAGACGGGAAAGAGTATAAAAAAGGACAAAAAATAGATTTAAGTTCAAAAGAAGAGCAGGAATTTATAAAAGCAGGGTATGCAGAGAGTACTGAGGTTGAAAAAGTCGAAATCTTGGAAGGTGAAACGAAAACACCAGGTCTTGAATTAATACCACCTGGTGAAAAAGAGGAAGAAGATTATGAAGAAATCAAACTGACATATGAAGAACTGGACAAAAAAACGATTGCAGAACTGGAGGAGATAGCCACAGAAAATAACATAGAACTGACAGAAGTAAAAAAGAAGGATAAAGTACTGGAATTAATAAATAAGCTAACTGTGAGTGAGGAAATATAATGAATTTTAAGGAAGCAACAGCAAGGGATGTTAAAAATGTATTTTTCAATCTGAATGAGTTTGCAGAACTCCGAAATGTGAATGGAAACAATGTAAAAGTTGTTATAGACGAAGCATTGTTTAAAGAAAAGCACAAAGAACTTGAGGCACAGGGAATAATACAAAATTGTTTAGTCTTATTTATCCAAGTGGAAGATCTTCCGGCTAAGCCAAAGGCAGAACGTGATTTATTTGTTGATGATAAAAAATATAAAATACTGGATTCTAAAGAGAAAAATGGAGTATATGAAATAGATTTACAGAAATATGAGGAATAATAATGAAAATAACTGTGAATACTCGGAATGTAGAAAAAATAATCAATAAATTAGATTTAACCCCTAAGCAAGTCGCCCAAGTATCAAGACTTGCAGCAAACAGAGTAATAAACATGACCAAAACAGACATGAAAAGAAAAGCACGGGAAAAGTACACAGCAAAGGCCGGAGAAATTGCAGGATCTATGTCTGTTATAAAAAGTCCAATAGGCGGAATAATAAAATCGTCTGGTACTCCTTTACCGCTTACAGCTTTTAAATTAAACCCGGCAAAGGTCGGGAGAACTAAAAAGAAGTTAACGGCCTCTATAAAAAGGGGTGGGTTAAAGCCAATAGCAAAAGGTTTTTTAATTCAAAAAGGAGCTTTTCAGAGGAAAACGGACCAAAGATATCCTATTAAAAAATTACATGGTCCAAGTCAGCCGCAAATGGTGGGAGAGCAGTCTATATTGGATGAGATAGAAGAAAAGGTAATGGAAAACATGGAAAAAAGGATAACACACGAAATAGGGAGAATATTAAAATGATTGTTAATATTGAGGACAATATAATTGCAACATTAAAAAAAATTTTTGAACATGATAAATATAACAGTGAAAAGGGCAGAGAGTCTTTAAAATTTTTCCGAGGTTTTCTACCTGGTAGAGAGATAAACGAAGATGTGAATTTTTACCCTTGTATATTAGTAACTTTTAACAATGACAAGTATTTACTACAAAATGGAATATCAAATGCGGAGTTGACATATAACATTCTCATTGGAATGTACGCTCCAGAGTTTGAAGAAGAAGCCTATCATGATTGTATAAATATATATGAGCGAATAAAACAGGAAATGATAGCAACAGGAAGACTGGGCGAATACTATGTGGATCGTAACACTATACAAGGGTTGTTAAATCCGGAACAGCCAGAACCATATATCTGGTTTCAAATGAATATTACTTTCAAAGTTCCCGTAATAAATACTAATTTAGAGGAGGAAACAAATAATGGCTAAGGCTAAAACAGAAAAAGAAGATATAAAAAAAGATGATGAAAAAATAACTGCAGATGGAAAAGAGCTGGACGAAACAAAAGAAGAAAAAACAGGAACAGGCGAAAATACAGAGCAGGAAATTAAAGAAGTGGAGAAGGAGGCAGAGGTGGCAAAAGAAAAAGTAGTATATATAGGTCCGAATATTAAAGGGATACTTTCAAATACAGTATTTGATTATATGCCGGATTTAAAAAGTTATTCAGATTATCCAAAGCTAAGTAAATTATTTGTAAAACTGGAAGATTTGAAAAAGTCACAAGTACAGCTGAAAGAAAAAAGTAATTATTTACATCTAATTTACGACCAGGTAAAAGAAAAAGAAATAGAAA
>JAITVW010000259.1 GCA_031285605.1 Fusobacteriales bacterium
TTCCCGCATATTCAGGCACAGCTACTGCCGAAGTAATACCCGGAATAAGCTCAAATTCAATTCCTTCATTTACAAGCTCCAGTATCTCCTCGCCGCCTCTTCCGAAAACAAAAGGATCACCCCCTTTCAGCCTTACGGTATTTTTCCCCTCTTTAGCCTTTTTCACAAGAATCTTATTTATTTCTTCCTGTATAAGCCCGCCTTCTGTATTCTCCTTGCCAAAATAAACAAGCTCGGCATTTTTCCCGGCATAATTCAGAACGGCACTTCCCACCAGTCTGTCATATACAATACAGTCAGCATTTTCCAAAGCTTTTTTCAGCTTTACTGTTATCAGTCCCGGATCACCGCATCCTGCTCCTGCAATATATACCTTTCCATTACTCATTTATCTGCCTCCTGATTATTTCTGCCAGTTTTTCTGCCGCTTCCTTAGGATTCTCCATACTTCCCCACACTTCTCCAAAATACATTTTTTCATCGGAACAAAACATTCCCTTTAAAAATATTTTTTCTTCCTTTATTACTGCAAAACAACCCATTGGAGTATGACATCCCCCGTCAAATATCCTGGAAAATTCCCTTTCTGCCTCACAGACTATACGTGTTTCCCTGTTATCTATCTCTTTTAGCATTTCCAATATTTCTATGTTATTTTCCCTGCACTGTACACATAAAATGCCCTGTGCAGGTGCGGGAGGCATTTTTTTGGGATCTATATATTCGCTTATTCTGCTTTCAAGTCCTGTTCTTATAAGCCCTGCAGCTGCAAGTACAATTCCGTCGTATTCACCTGAATCCAGCTTTTCCAGTCTTGTATGAATGTTTCCTCTTATGGGTTTTATCTCCATTTCAGGATACATTTCCGTTACTGCCGACTTTCTTCTGAGACTGCTTGTACCTATTACAGAACCGGGAGGCATTTCTGCAAAAACAGTATTTTTTTTTGATACCAGTACATCCCTGTTATCTTCCCTTATTGGAAAACAGGCATTTACAAGTCCTTCCGGCGATATCTGCGGCATATCCTTCATTGAATGAACAGCAAAGTCTATTGTTCCTTCAAGAAGCTCCCGCTCTATCTCTTTTACAAACATGCTCTTCAGCGAAGAATCTCCTCCCCAGTTTGTACTCAGATTCCTATCCCCGCTTGTTACTATTTTTTTTACTTCTATTGTAAGACCGGGAATTTTTTCAATAAGCATTTTCTTTACGGTTTCTGCCTGAGCCACTGCCAAAATGCTTCCCCTTGTCCCCATTACTATTTTTCTCATTATACTGCCCTCTTCCTGTATTTTCAAAAATATTAATTTCTCTGATATCTGCTCATAAGCTTTTTTCCGAGCTTTTCTATCTGCTCCTCTATTATGTAGTAATATTCGTCAGCTATATTATTTCTTCTGTCTATATTTTTATTATACTCATCCCATATATCCTCAAGATGATATAAAGTCACATTATTATATTTTTTCAGTTCGGTATCAATATCCCGCGGCACTGCAAGATCAAGAAAAAATCTTTCTTTCCCGTCGGCAAGTATCTCTTTCATAAAACTTTCCTTCAGTACCAGATGCGGTGCCGATGTAGCACTAATAATAATGTCGCTGTTTTTTACCACTTTATATTTTTCATCAAATTCTGCAGTCATAACTCCGCAAAACAGCTTCTGTACTTCTGTCGACTTCTTTCTGCTTCTGTTTGTCATGGTTATTTTGTCATTATTTACCTTGTGAAGTATGGCAAGTATTTCCCGGCTTAGTTCTCCTACTCCTATTATAAAGATATTTTTATCTTCAAGATTGGAAAATCTTGATTTTATAAATTTCACCGCTATAGAATCCAGAGAAAGATTCTTTCTGCTTATTCCGCTTACACTTCTAAATTTTTTTCCGGTTTCTACCGCTTTATTAAAAATAATATTCAGCAATGCAGAAGTTTTATTATTTTCCATGTATTCAAGATAGGTTTTTTTTATCTGTGATAATATCTGATCCTCGCCTTTTATGACAGAATCCAGACCGCAGATAACAGTAAGAAGATATTTTACCGCATCTTTCCCGCTGTAAATCCTCGTATTTGAAGCATTCATCCTCTCCAGAAACATATCAATATCAAAGTTTTCTCCTGTTTCCAGATAAAGCTCCACACGCAGACATGTTTCCAGAGCTGTATATCCTTTTATTTCTTTTCTCTGAAAATAGTCTTCTATTATATTTTTATAGCCGGTTCTGACGAACTCTTCCCGTTCCTCAAGATTCAGATTTTTATAACTGAAACTTATAATATAAAAATTTTCTGCTTTCATGTTATTCATTCTTATTATCTCCATTAATAACTTCATTTAATTTTTTTATTACTATATTGTTATTTTCCCTGTCTTTTACTGCAAGCCTTATGAATGTCCCATCCAGATAAGTGAAGTTTGATGCGTCTCTTACAAGTATACCTTTTTTCAGCATTTCCTCCTTTACGTATGCGGCAGTTTTCTTATACATTTTCAATAAAATAAAATTAGTCTCTGTTTTATATGCTTTTATATTTTTTATTTTACCAAGCTCATGAAACATATATTTTTTTTCTTCTTTTATCCAGCTTTCAGTTTTTTCTATATAACTGCTGTCTGAAAACAATATTTTTCCCGCAAGTTCCGCAAAAGCATTTACACTCCACGGCTCTTTCAGACTGTCAAATATTTCTTTCAGACTGCTGTCAAAAAACAAGGCATATCCGAGACGAAGACCCGGCATTGCAAAAAACTTAGTCAATGCCCTTATTACAAAAAGATTCTTCTTATCGGCATTTTCCCCAGCAAGACTGCTTCCTATCCCGCCTTCCGCGAATTCTATGAATGCCTCATCTACAAAAAGTCTTGTGTTATATTTATCACATTCGGATAATAATTCCAGTATTTTCTCTTTGGAAAGAAATTTTCCGGTAGGATTATTCGGATTGCAGAGAATCACCAGATCATAGCTTTTTTTTAATTCAGCCTTCAGTTTTTCCATGTCAGGAGTAAAGTCCTCTGCTTCTTCAAGATGAAAATATGCTGTTTCACATTGCGGAGTAGCTGATTTTATACCTCTTTCATATTCTGCAAAGGTTGGTGATAAAATAAGTGCTTTTTTTGGCTTAACAGCTTTCATATATAAAAATATAAGTTCTGTTGCTCCGTTTCCT
>JAITVW010000285.1 GCA_031285605.1 Fusobacteriales bacterium
TGCGGGAGTAATCTTAATGGAAATGGAGATAACAATAGAGGAAGCTTCAGAGCTGATTTATGCACATCCTACATTCTCAGAAGCAATACTGGAAGCATGTGCAGACTGTATTGGTAAGGCTCTTCATCTCCCGAAAAAGAAATAATGAATTCCCTGTTCATATGAATAATAAACAAGGAACTATTTCAAAATAAATTTTGTATGGGTTCCTTGTTTTTTTAGAATTCAGTATGGTGAAATAAAGGACTTAGGGAAATATGTTTAATACAGATTCAGAATATAATAAAATATTATTCCGAAAATTTTTTATTTTAAATATTGTTTTATAGTTTCTATGCTATAATTTTCTAGAAACAAAAAATTATTCCAAAAATCTGTGTAAATCAATGTATAAAATAAAGAAGGGCGGTTCGGCAGAATATCAGTAACAGAATGGATATCTTGTTTGTTTTATATATAAATTTAGATAATAGAAAAGAGGTTCGGAATGAAATATATAATTAATGAAAATAATAATCCCAGATATAATCTTGCACTTGAAGAGTATGTGTTGAAAAATCTTGACGGTGAATATTTCTTCTTATGGCAGAATGAGCCTACTATAGTAATAGGAAAGCACCAGAATACCATATCTGAAATTAATCTTGATTATGTGGAGAAAAAAGGAATACATGTAGTAAGACGTATGTCAGGCGGAGGAGCAGTTTATCACGATTTGGGAAATATAAATTTTTCTTTTATACAGGAAAAAAAGGATCTTGCTGATTTTGATTTCAGTTTTTTTACAAGACCTATAGTTGATCTTTTGGGTGAAATGGGAATAAAAGCGGAATTTAACAGCAGAAATGATTTGGCAATAGATGGTAAAAAATTTTCGGGAAATGCGCAATATATTTTTAAGAAAAAAATTCTGCATCATGGGACTTTATTATTTGACAGTGAAATGGAAGAGCTGGTAAACAGTCTGAAAGTATCAAAGGATAAAATAGAATCAAAGGGTTTGAAATCAATAAAAAGCAGAGTAGCCAATATAAAAGATTATATAGGGGAAGAAAGTAAGATAAAGGAAGTTTCAGATTTTAAAGATGTCTTATTTGAATATATGAAAAACAGAGTGGAAGAATTTGAAGAGTATATTCTTACTGAAAATGACAAAAAAGAAATAGAGAAACTGAAAAAAGAAAAATATGATAAGTGGGAATGGAATTATGGCGAGTCACCTGAGGCAGATATTCACAGACAAAGAAAATATACTGCCGGAAAGATAGAAGGTTATCTAAAATTAAAAGACGGACTTATAGAAAATATAAAATTATTTGGTGATTTCTTTTCAAGCAGGGAAATAGAAGAATTGGAAAATGACTTGAAAGGAAAAAAATATATGAAAGGTGAAATAGCAGAATATTTGAAGACAGTAAATGTTAGTGAATATTTCTCAGGATTTTCTGTGGAAGAAATTTTGGATGTAATTATTTAAGCTTATAAATAAAGAAAGATAAACGGAAATTACATGAAGATTTCCGTTCCGTCTTCCGCTAAAAACATATCAGGTTGTGTAATAAAAATAATATATCCCAAATACACCGGAAAAGTAACAAATATAATACCAATAGTAAAGACTGGCAGTTTTATTATTTGACAAATGAAAAAATAAACTATATAATAATTACATATGTAATATATAAGGACAAAAGACAAATACATATAAGTCAAAAAATACAAGCTTTGTAGCTAATTGGAGGTAGAGTGTGAAAAAAATAACAGACGAATTAGCAATGATATATAAGACATGCAAATTATATTATGAAGAAGGCTATACACAGACTGAGATAGCCGAAATCCTAGGGATATCAAGACCAACAGTAGCAAGACTTCTAAAAGGTGGGAAAGAACAGGGGATAGTAAAACTGGAACTTGTAAACCCTTTTGATAATGATTATTTTGATCTTGCCGAAAAGCTGGAAAAAAGATATGAGCTCAGGGAAGTAATAATAGTACCTGATGAAAATGATGAATATATCCAAAAAAAGGAAGTGGCGAAAGCTGCTGCGGAATATTTTGACAGGGTTCTCGAAAAAGATAATATAATAGGCTTTTCAATGGGAACTACAATAAAACTCGTGGTGGATTATGTAACCAAAAGGCAGAATCTGAATCTTACATTTCTTCCGCTGATAGGAGGAACCGGACAAATACAGCAGGAAATACACCCGAATGATATTGTTCTTGATTTTGTAAAAAAGTACGGAGGAGAATTTAAGCTTCTTCATGCGCCGGCAGTTGTTTCCAAAAAAGAGATAAAAAATGAATTTTTAAAAGAAAAAAATATTTCAGATATAATTTCATACGGAAAAAAATGTGATATTGCCATGGTGGGAATAGGAACACCGCTGAGTCAGGAGTCTACAATGATGAAAACAGGCTATTTTAACAAAACAGAACTGGAAGAATTTAAGCAGAACAATGTAGTAGGCGATATATGTCTGCAGTTTTACAATAAAAGCGGGGAAAATTATAATTTTGAATTTAATGAAAGAGTTATAGGAATAGAGCTTAATGATCTGAAAAGAATAAGAACAGTAATCGGAGCCGCAGCAGGAGTAGAAAAAACAGATGCGGTAATTGGTGCATTGAACGGGAAATTTCTGGATGTACTGGTAACTAACTACAGTATTGCCAAGGAGATAGAAAACTATATAGAAAAAGGTGAATAGACTATGAATTATATTTATATAATAATACTTGTGGTAATAGTCATGGCGCTTCAGAGATACTTTATATATCTGCAGTCCAAAAATTATACCCGGATGCTGATAGAATTAAGACAAAAAGGGGATGTGGGATTTGGCGTAGCAAAGGGAGCTTTTTCAGGCTGTGCTGTAATACTGTGTTCTGATGCAGGAGGAACAATTATAGACAGTAAAATTATGAGAGGATTCAGTACTTTCAGCAGATTCAAAGATCTGCCGGAAATATTGGGAGAAAATATCAATGATCTTTATAATAAAGCTTACACAGATAAGAAATACGGGAAAAGTATAAAAACAGCCATAGAACAAATAAGAAATTTGAAAAATAAAGAAGAAAACTAAGAGGAGATGTAGAAATGGAAAAAGATGTAAAACAATTATCGGTAAATGCAATAAGAATGCTGGGAGTGGACGCGATAGAGAAGTCAAAATCAGGACATCCCGGAATAGTATTAGGTGCTGCACCTATGGCGTACACACTTTGGAGCGAACACCTCAATGTAAATCCGAAAGAACCGGAATGGCTGAACAGAGACAGATTTGTATTATCAGCAGGACACGGCTCGATGTTAATATATTCATTATTACATTTAAGCGGTTTTGATGTATCGATGGAAGACATAAAGAATTTCAGACAGTGGGGCTCTAAGACACCCGGACATCCTGAATTCGGACATACAAAAGGAGTGGACACGACAACGGGTCCTCTGGGACAGGGAATTGCCACAGCGGTAGGAATGGCACTTGCAGAAACACATCTTGCAAAAAAATATAATAAAGAAGATATGAATATAATAGATCATTTTACATATGTAATCTGCGGAGACGGAGATCTTATGGAAGGAGTGAGCGGAGAGGCAAGTTCATTTGCAGGAGTACAGAAGCTGGGGAAACTGGTAGTGCTTTATGATTCCAATGATATATGTCTTGACGGAGAAACAAGAGAAACGTTTACGGAAGACGTTGCTAAAAGATATGAAGCATACGGCTGGCAGGTTCTTAAAGTGCAAGACGGTAATGAACTGGGAGCGATAGATACAGCCCTGAAGGAAGCAAAGAAAGATGTAACAAAGCCGACCTTAATAGAGATAAAAACAGAAATAGGACACGGAGCACCAACGAAGGCAGGGAAGAACAGTTCACACGGAGCACCATTGGGAGCAGAAGAAACAAAAGGCTTAAGAGAAAATCTGAAATGGGATTATGAAGCATTTGAAGTTCCTGCAGAGGTATATGAAGACTATAAGAAGTCAGTATCAGAAAGAGGCACAGCAAAGTGTGAAGAATGGAAATGTCTTGTAGGCAAGTATAAGGAAAAATATCCGACTCTTGGAAAAGAAATAGAAGAAATATCATCAGGGACATTATTTGATAATCTAAAGCTGGAATTTCCGTCATATGAAGCGGGTCATTCACAGGCAACAAGAAATGCATCGAATGATGCGATAAATGCAATAGCAGGTCAGATACCGAACTTTATAGGAGGCTCAGCAGACTTAGCCCATTCAAATATGACAATGATAAAAGGAGAAGGACTGTTTGATGCAGACCATAGAGAAAACAGAAATATTCAGTTTGGAGTAAGAGAATTTGCGATGGGAGCAATACTGAACGGAATGGAATTACACGGAGGGCTGAAGGTATTTGGAGGTACATTCTTTGTGTTCAGTGATTATGTAAAGGCAGCAATAAGATTATCATCATTGATGGGATTACCGGTAACTTATGTACTGACGCACGACAGTATAGCAGTGGGAGAAGACGGACCGACGCATGAACCGATAGAACAGCTGGCGGGATTAAGAGCGATACCAAATATAAATGTAATAAGACCTGCAGACAGCAGAGAGACACAGGGAGCTTGGAAAGTAGCGGCAGAAAGTAAGAATAGACCGACGCTTCTTGTATTAAGCAGACAGAATCTGAATGTAACAGAAGGCTCATCAATGGAAGAAGTATCAAAGGGAGCATATGTATCTTACGAGACGGATAAAGATTTTGGAAGAATACTAATAGCAACAGGGTCAGAAGTATCATT
>JAITVW010000018.1 GCA_031285605.1 Fusobacteriales bacterium
TTTTGATATGACCTGTAGACATAAAAATACATTTATTTATTCTTTTAATAATAGAATCAAGATTTTTTATTGATTATTTTTTATAAATATTGTAAAATAGTACTAGTATATTGGCTGATCTTAACATTCTGCATAAAGTAACTTTAATATGGTCAAAATACTTGTATTTGTTCTTGTATTCATGTTATCATATATAGAAACAAGTTCAGAACACCGGTACTTCCGGTACTAAAATATTGTGTTTAAAAATTTATGAGGTGATAAATATATGAAGAAACTTTTGATTTTGGGTATAATGCTTTCAGTTTTCATGCTGACTGCAGGTGCAGAGAAATTTTCATTTCAGGAGTATAATCCTAAGTCTCCGTCTGTTGTCAGAGTTAGAGATTCAATAAGTAAACTAAATGGAAACAGTATTGATTTTCCCAGAATAAGTGCAAAAAATCCTAAAGCAACAAAGTCTATCCAAAAATCAATGGATAAATTCGTTAAAAAAATGACTGGTGATAAAAACGGAAAATATTATGTTACATACGATATCACTACTAATAACAGCAAGCTTGTAAGTATACTTTTTACCGTAGAGAGAACAGACCGTAAAGACAGAATAGTTGAGAACTACTACAGTGCACTTACTTTTGATGCCGTAACAGGTAAAGAATTAAAAATCGGCGACCTTTTAGTAAGCGGGTATGAAAAATCTCTTGGTACAGTTTTCGGAGATAAAGTAGTTCAGCTGAGTGTTCCTGTAAATACATCATTTGACGGTCCTGCAAAAAAACAGGAATTTTACGTACAAAATACAGGAATCGTATTTTTCTTTGAACCATACCGATATACTGATTTTGCTGATGGTCAGATTTTTTTACCTTTTGAATTATCTGATTTAAGAGGACTTTTAAGATAATTTTTTATATATTCAGGGGCTCAAAAGCTCCTTTTTTTATAGGGGGAATTCATGAAAAATACTAAATGGAATTTTAAAAAAGTAAACAATGCTGAAATTGCAAAAAACAATGAGCTGCCTTTGGACAAGGATATTTTAAGTATTCTCTATTCCAGAAATATCTCAAATAAAAAAGATATCATCGAATTTTTGAATCCCAGTCTCTCAAATATTCAGAATCACCATTTACTGAAAGATTTGAAAAAATCCGTTGATATTATTTTTGATGCAATGAAAAATAAAAAAAACATCTGGATTTACGGGGATTATGACGTAGACGGGATTACATCCACTTCATTGCTTTATCTTACTTTCCAAAAACTGGGATATAACAATATTAACTACTACATTCCAATCCGTGATGAAGGTTACGGTCTGAATAAAAATGCAATTGAGCAGATCAAAAATTCAGACGGAGATCTTATCATTACTGTAGACTGCGGAATTACTTCTTTTGAAGAGATAGATTTTGCCAATTCTCTGAAGCTTCCGGTTATTATTACCGATCACCATGAAATAAATAAAAAGCTTCCGAAGGCAAGTGCAATAATAAATCCCAAAAGAGAAGACAATGAATTTTCATTTAAATATCTTGCCGGTGTAGGAGTAGCTTTTCTTTTGGCAGCCGGCTTATTTGAAGAGGCAGGACAAAAAGACGAGGTATACAGCCTTCTTGACCTCACGGCGATAGGAACTGTCGCTGATATTGTTCCTCTTGCCCGGGAAAACCGTATTTTCGTGAAATTCGGTCTGGAACAGCTTCTTCATACAGAAATTCCCGGTTTGAAATATTTATGTTCACTTATTTTTGATTCCGGCAAAAAAGAATATACCACTTATGATGTGGGTTTTATCCTTGCACCGGTTTTTAACGCTGCCGGAAGACTTAAGGATGCAAAAATGGCAGTAAAACTTCTTACTACTGATAATAAAAGGGAAATCGAGATTATCTCAAAGGAGCTTATTTCCAAAAATAATGAAAGAAAAGTCCTGCAGGAAAAAATTATTGCAGATGTGGAAGAAAATATACAAAAAAATTCACTTAATGATAATTATGTAATAGTGGACTATTCTCCGGAGTACCATCACGGAGTAATTGGTATCGTGGCTTCCAAAATCATAGATACCTACTATAAACCTACTGTTATCATGGAAGTAAAAGAAGACGAGGAGATTGCAATAGCTTCTGCAAGAAGCATTGAAGGCTTTAACCTTATAGAAGCTCTCCAGACTATGCCGGAACTTTTCTTAAAATTTGGCGGCCATGCCGGTGCAGCAGGTTTCACAATTCCGGTAAAAAATATCAAAAGCTTTATAAAAAAAATAAATGATTATGCTAAGAAAAAACTTAATGAGAATGACTTTGTAAAATTAATAAACATTGATAAAGAAATACCCATACAGAAAGTTTCTTATGAATTTTATCAGATTATAGACTTACTGAAACCTTTTGGTTTTGGAAATCCCAATCCTACTTTTGCAGTAAAGAATATTATACTTGAAAATATCAAACATATCGGTCAAAACAAAAACCATCTTATGTTTAATATAAAAAAGAACGGATTTATTTCAAGAAATGCTGTATGGTTTGGTGCCGGCAATAATTTTAAGGATTTGAACCAGAATATTTTCTATGATCTTGCTTTCAAGCTGAAAGTAGAAGATTATATGGATAAATCCTATAC
The DNA here is from genome assembly GCA_031285605.1 of Fusobacteriales bacterium. Taxonomy (GTDB): domain Bacteria; phylum Fusobacteriota; class Fusobacteriia; order Fusobacteriales; family Leptotrichiaceae; genus Sebaldella. Next base: position 2,632 of record JAITVW010000018.1, read on the forward strand.
TAAAGTCTATGTTGACGATATCAAAAATTCAGAATTAAACAATGACCGTTATTCATATTTTTATTCTCTGTATCATACAGTTTTTCCGCTAAAATCTATATTTTATACTAATATTGAGCTTAATCCGGATATTTCTCTGACACCGAAAATGGATTTTGAACAGATTTCTCTTTTTCAGGGTAATAAATTCGTCGGCAGACTTGACTATAATATTTCTAATCTGCTCACACAGCTTATGAAGTTCTATAATTATACTTTTAAAATTCAGATAGAAAGTATTCAAAAAACAGATACCCACTATACAGTTGATATTTTAATCAAGAAAAACTATGACTTTTTATCATATGCCTATAATGAAAAAAGACTTTTTATAGATATCAAAAATTTTATTCTGGGAAATATGGAATATGACAGTTTTACCAAAACAGTGCTTGCATCTTTTTTCAAAAGTGAGAAAAACCTTATTATACCAAATGATAAAACATATAATTTTAAAAATGCATTTTTGACTTTTGGTATATATTTTATGAAAAAAAATAATCTGAAATCACAGATTGTTACTTCAAGCAAAAGTCTGCAGTTTTCGGATTTATTTCTAAAGTATTACTTTGATATAAACAAGGAGTATAAAGAAGGTTACCCTTTTACCGTGTTCTTTAATTCTGCTCCGGAATCAGAAATTAATGAAGGAAATATCATCATTTCGGATAATTATGAAAATGAAAATTATAAAAAAATTGACTTCAGTTTTATTATTCCGAAAAATGTTGTTCTAAAAACTCCAAAAGAAATAATGAAGCTGGAAAATGAGAAAAATATATTTTTTGAGTTTATTCCGATAAAAGAAAAACTAAAAATAAAGAAATTACTTGAAAACGGAGAGAAAATATATTCTGATAAAAGTATCTATGAAATTTTATAAAATATTCCGAAATTATAAAAATCTGCGGGAGTGCATGAAATTCTCTTTAAATTAATATTTCTATAGCAAATAATTTAATACATGTACTATTTTATGTTCCGGTATAATATACCTCTTAAATTACTGCATGTCAAACAAACATCCTTTTCTGAAGTTACCCCCAAAAACCGGACAATTATTTCAAAAAATTTGTGAGGATTGAATCCTGTACTGTACAGGGCTCAGTTCTCCATTTCGCCTCTTTCATTTCCAACTCCTGCCTTTTCTTCTTTAGTTTACACAAGCAAGACTTTTGTGTCCTATTTTCACACTAACACCACATCAAAAGAGAGAAAAGTAATTTTTTATTTAAAAAACTGCTTTTCTCTCTCCTCTAGTAACTTTATCATTAGTATTATACCTTCATTTTTTGTTTTGTCAACAGACAAAATAAATATTTTTTTATATTACCGGTATCTTCTACACTATCATAAAGGTTATAACTGTACACTTGAAATAACTCCGGCAATAAAACTAAAAAATCACAGGTCCGTCTTCGGATAATCTGTGATTTTTATTAATTATTCCCCTCTTTCTTTCTGATACTTATTTCTCAAAACTATTGCCAATGTATTGGCAGAAAGAAGAATAACCAGAAGCACTATTATTCCTGTAGCTGCAAGTTCCTGAAATTCTTTTTTCGGCATTCCCGACCACTGGTATATCTGTATTGGAAGTGCTGTATACCTCGACATTATACCGCTAGGTATTCTTGTTACATATGATGCTGCACCGACTACCAGTAAAGGTGCTGCTTCTCCCAACGCTCTGGAAAGAGAAAGTATTATTCCCGTGAATATTCCCGGTGAAGCGTAAGGAAGAACCACTGCTTTTATCATCTGCCATTTTGTTAACCCAAGACCGTATGCCGCTTCCCTTAATATTCCCGGTACTGCTTTTATGGCTTCTCTTGAAGAAACTATTACTACCGGAAGAACCATAAGAGACAGTGTTACCGCTCCGGCAAGTATACTTCCGCGAAAACCTTTCAGCCTTGAAAAAAGTGCAAGCCCCAGAAGACCGTAAACTATAGCAGGTACTCCGGCAAGATTTGATATATTTACTTCCAGAAAATTATAAAGTTTACTTTTTTTCTTGGAATACTCTTCCAGATATATTGCTGCTCCCACTCCTACCGGTATTGTTATCAGTCCTACAAGACCCACCAGCCATAAGCTTCCAAGTAATGCAGGATAAACACCTGCACGCTGTGGTCTTATCTTTGAAGGAAAATTTATTAAAAAATCAAAACTCATCCATTTTATCCCCTGCTTTATTATTCCAAACAGCAGCAGTACCAGAAAAACTATGCAAAATATAATACAGCTGAAAAATAGATACTTAAATATCTTATCTTTCAGTTTTCTTATTCTTAAATTATCTATAGCCATTTTTTCCATCATATTAATATTCCTCCCTAAATTTCAGAACTACCGTTTTAGCTATAACATTAAGCAGAAATGTCATGAAAAACAGAATTAATCCTACTACGAATATTGTCTGAAATTCCAGGCTGCCCACCATTACTTCCCCAAAACTTTTATTTACCATATAACCGGTCATTGTCTGAACCTGACCCAGAGGATTGAAATTCAAAACAGGTTTTGCCCCGGCTGCCATTGCAACTACCATTGTTTCTCCCACGGCTCTGGAAATCGCCAGAATAAAAGAAGAAACTATTCCCGAAATTGCTGCCGGAATTGTTACATTCCACACTGTTTCAAACTTGGTTGCCCCTAATCCCAATGATCCTTCTCTCATTGTTTTAGGTACTGCTTTCAGTGCATCTTCACTTATTGACGCTACCAGAGGTGTTATCATTATTCCTACGGCAAAACTTGAACTTAAAACATTAAATGTATCTACTCTCAGATTTGATGTTTCTTTAAAGAATCCCGCAAAATTAAGTACAAGATACAAAAAAAGGACTAAGAAAATCAAAAATAATATTCCAAAAATTATTTTTGTTCTGATAAAATCTTTATCAATAAAACTTTTTACACATTTTATCATCATGTATAAAGAAAAAAGTACAAGAAAAATAAGTGCCGCTTTTGCCAGCCAAGATATATTTTTCTTTAAAAAAGGCGTTATATAAAACAAAGCAAAAAAACCATATACTACTGATGGTATTCCCGCCAGTATTTCCAATACCGGCTTTAGTATATTTCTCGTTTTGGGATTAGCATATTCACTCAGGTATATTGCGCTTCCCAAGCCCAGAGGAATGGCAAACAAGCATGAAAACACCACTATCATCATTGTTCCCACTACAAGAGGAAGTATATAATATTTCTCTCCTCTCGGATCCCATAATTCACCATAAGAAAAAAGCTGCTTTAGTCTCTCTCCGTTGAAAAACGGAACTGACTCCAAAAATAAACTGGCAACAATGGCAGCTGTTGTTATTACGGATATAAAAGCAAAAATAAATAATATTACCTTTACTATATTTTCTTTTAAGTATTTATTTTCCATTCCGGCTCCTTCGTTATAATAAATCTAAAATTATTTGTAACAGCTAAATAAGGAAAATTGCTAAAAAAGCAATTTTCCTTCTGTCATTCATTTTTTATTTCAATTTTGCTTTTTCTGCTGAATAATCATCCAGTGGTATATATCCTACTTCTCTGGCAAGATCTGATACCTTATCAAGATAAAACTGTATAAAAGCTTTTACCTGCGGTTTTTCTGCATAAGACTTGTTATTTACAAAAATAAATATTGGTCTTGATAACGGCTTATATGTACCATTCTGTACCGTTTCAGGAGTAGGCTCAATACCGTTTATTTTCAAAGCTGTTAACTTATCTGCATTCTCCTCATAGTAAGCAAATCCGAAGAATCCGAGTGATCCTTTATCTCCCTCCACACCTTGTACCAATACATTATCATCAGAGCTTGGTGTGTAATCTTTTCTTATTTTTCCATTTCCAAGTATCGCTTCTATAAAGTAATCA
>JAITVW010000032.1 GCA_031285605.1 Fusobacteriales bacterium
TAAGGCTTTAATTTAGTACCTCTTTAGTAGATAATGAAAGGAAAATATGGTAACATAAAGTAATTAAGTAAGCTATATTATACCCTTGCTCTACCCTTTATAAATAAAAAGGTATTTTCAAAGTGCCTTTTCTTAATTATATCTAAGAAAATACTGGACTTCTTTCTCTGTTTTTTATATAATTATTTTAATATCTATGAAATTAAAAACAGGGAGGAAGATATGGAAAAATCAGAATGTCAAAACAAACCAATATTTCTTTATATTGTAAGACACGGAAAAACTGTCTCTAATCTGGAAGCTAAAGTACACGGCTGGACTGACAGTCCTCTCAGTGAGCTTGGAATATCACAGGCAAAAAAAGTCGGTGATGGTCTAAAAGACATTGCCTTTAGTACCGCTTATTCCAGTGATATCAAAAGAGCCGCCGATACTGCCGGATTCATTCTCAGTGCCAATAAAAATGAAAAACCCGGACTGCAGGAAATAGTTGGTCTCAGAGAATGGAATTACGGCGGCTATGAAGGAATTGACGAAGTAAATATGTGGGTTCCTTTATTTGAGGAAAAAAATATGGAATTCAGGCTTGACCGTTCAAACTGGGAGGAATTTACAGCTCTTACCACTGACAGGGAAATTGCTGATTCAATTGCCCGAAATGATCCTGCAAAAACAGCAGAAAATTATGATGATATACTAAAACGTGCTAAAGAAGGCATTGACTTCCTTATTAAGGATACTGCTGAAAAAGGCGGGGGAAATGCTCTCGTTGTTTCACATGGAAACATAATACCGACGATTTTACATTTATGTACCCCGGATGAATATAACGGAGAAACTGTTCCAAACTGCAGTCTTACAATCCTAAAAATAGAAAATGGAAGATTTTCTCTTGAAAAAGCTGGGGATACTTCCTTTATAGATAATTGACTGTAATAAAAAATCCATGTATAAAGCTTTTACAATCCGTTTCTTACACGGTCAACTCTTTTTTATTGTTATATTTTTTTTCTGTTGACATTATCATAAATCTATAATATAATTAGTTTAATGAATTAACTATTTTTATAAAAACAGGTGAATAATTATGAAACTTGCAGATATTATTGAAATTCTTTCCACAAGATTTTTAAACTATAAAATATGTGAGCTGGAAAAATATAATGCACAAAATATCAGTGTAAATTTCTTTCAGTATATAGATATTATCGGCAATATGGGAACTCCTACTTACGGAGAGCTGGCTCAGGAATTAAACTTGAGCAAGCCTGCAATAACTGCTATTGTAAATAAATTAATAAAGCAGAATCTTGTTTATAAAGAGCAGTCTATGACAGATAAACGTACATTTTATATAAAGCTTACCAAAAACGGTCTGGAGATTTTTAACAGCTGTCGGATGGCTCATAATGATCTTGAAAAATATATTGCGGAAAAACTCACAGAAGATGAATATAATCAGCTTGTACATTTATTGTGTCTGGTTATTGAATAAAAATGAAAATTTTTTATTCAAAGTTTATAAAAATAGTTAATTCACAAAACTAACTATTATATCAAATAAATATTTGATACAGTTTAAACAGCAAAAATTTATTTTATAAGGAGAACAACTATGAAAAAAAACCTGATTTTTTATTTTTCTGGTACAGGAAATACTCTCAAAGCAGCCAAGACTATATCAGAAAATATTTCAAATGCGGAAATCATCCCGATGGGAAGCAGTCACATTTATGAATTTAGAGGAAGCTATGAAAGCATAGGCTTTGTATATCCTGTATATTATGCAGGTCTTCCTGCCAAAGCCGCTGACTATATTTCAAAATTAACATTACCGAAGGATAAGGATATCTATTATTACACTGTTAATACATGCGGCACTTTTATCGGAAATGGATTTGCACAATTAAAAGATCTTCTGGAACAGAAGGGCAGACATCTTGACTATTCAGCAAAATTGAAAATGTTCTCTAACTATATTATTATGTATAACATGAAAGAAAATGTCAAGGAAATCACGGAAAAATCAGCTAAAGACATTATTCCTATCATTGAGAACATTAAAAACAAGTATAAAAATAAAACAGGAAATAAAAATCCTCTGTTAGAATGGTGGTATCATAAAGAAATAAAGGCTTTTCCTGCCAAGGATAGATTTTTCAATGTCTCGGATGACTGTATCTCCTGCGGAATCTGTGCAAAAGTCTGTCCGGTGGAGAATATAAAAATGGAAGGTAAAAAACCCGAATTTTTACATCATTGTGAGCAGTGCACCGCATGTATACAGTATTGTCCTAAAAAAGCCGTTAATTTCAAAAATAAAACTCAAAAAAGACGACGATACACTTATCCTGATATAAGCTGGAAAGTACTTTCAGAAAGTAATAAAAGTTAATGCTGTATCAAAAAATATACCGGTATAGAGAATATTTCAGAAACTAGCTGTAAATATATCACTTTTTATATAACTAAAATATCAGAAGCAGACAGGAGATCCCGATATTATTCTCCTTAAACTTCTGATATAATAGTTATTTTTTTATACACCGATTCATAAAATACCTCTTTTCATTTGTTATCAGCCTGTTACACAAAACCTGACAACTGTTTGTCATAATATAAAAAAGAACCATAAGAAATTTTTCACTGATTTTCTGCAATATCTCTTTGGTTCTATTTATAATGTAATTGTAATTTCTTAATCAATACGGATATTTACAGTCTGTCACTCTTATATATACTATAATTTATTGTCGGAAATATATTATCTCTGCTCTCTATTTCACAAAGCCATTCTTCTTCAAGTGTCTGTCCCTTAAAATCTTCATAAATCTTGTATAGTCTGTTTATGTGATCACTTATTTTCTTTTTGGCATATCCTACCATTGTTTCAGTATACATAATAAACTCCCAGCACGAAGTCTGAGCCATAAGGAGCTCACGTGCAGCCTGATTTAATGCTCTTTCTTCCAGTCTGCTTTCAGGATCACGTCCGTTTGCCAGCTCTATCATTTTTTGTGCAGCCTTGTGCAGATGTCTGTATACATAGTCATTTCTCTCGTCAAGCCAGACATCATAATATCCGTTTGCACCCCAGCTTGAAAGATTTACATCAACTACCTGATTAACTTTATATTTATCCAAATATCCTGACGGTGTTATACTCTTAAAATCTGAATCCTTCATATATCTAAAAACCCATTCCAAAAATACAGGACCTTCAAACCACCAATGACCGTATAATTCTGCATCATAAGGCGA
>JAITVW010000111.1 GCA_031285605.1 Fusobacteriales bacterium
ATGGAATAGATGATGATGTAGAAATAGTAATAAATTTTACAGACCAGCCAAAAAGTGATGAAATGGCGGCATTTGTGAGGAAAGATGAGAAAATAGAGATATATCTAAATGTAAAAGAAGTAGATGTATCGGATATGGAACAGGTTTATAATGCATTGGGAGCGGAATTAAACCATTATAATCCGAGTAATCCATATGTTTATGATAAAACAGAAGAGCAGGCGGGCAAAGGGAATTTACAGGAAGAATTATTCACATCAATAGGAAGAAAGCCTTTAGATGGAAGCGGGAACAATTTTTATGAAGATGTATTAAATGGAAGTAATGTATTAAATTCTGGGAATGAAGGTTATTTATCAATAGATGAAGGGATGTTAGATTTTTGTAGCAATCCATTACAATGTCCTGGATATAAATTCGACCATGATAAAAAGCAAAGTGTACGTGTAGAAGAAAAAAACCCCTCAATACCGATTGGTGCAGGATTGGGATTAGAGCAAATAGGAATTAACCTAGGTAATAATTTGAATGGTAAAAATAATAATAAAGGAAAAGAGAATAATAATTCTGGAAAAGGAACAACAACAAGTACTGGAGGTAATAAAAACAAACCATCTGGTGGAAATAGCGAAAAAGGTTGTGATGAAGTTTGTCAAAATGATTTTGTAAATTCTATGAATAATTACTATAATCCAAGCAAAAGTGATACGACGGATTATTTGACAAAAGGTTTTCATTCAGGAGTAGATTTTCAAATAACGGAAGATACAGTTAACGGAATACTGAGTTATATGTCAGAATATGGAGAAAGCATGCTTCCAATGGGAGGAGGCTATTCACTAATAGGTGGAGCCTTGATGATACCGGAAGCAGCAAAAGATTTCTATGATGGAATGAAAGCTTTGAATAATAAGGATTATGAAAGTGCATTGAAATTTGGTGGACTTGTATGGTTAAGCGGAGTGGAATCATATGTTGGGAGACAACAGATAAAAAGTGAATTAGATGAAAGTAAAGGAGTTAAGCCTAGATATAATGAAAAAAGTTTAGTTTCAGATGAACTAGTTCTTGTAACAAATAAAGATTCTTTGTTCCATTATACAAATGAACATGGTATGAATGCGATAATAGAATCAAAAGAATTATTTCCTTCATTAAAAGCAAATAATCCTAAAGATGCATATTATGGAGATGGTCAATATCTTTCAGATATAATTCCAACTGGGACAACTCCAGCTTCGTTAGGAGCAAAATTTATAAGAATTCCTAATAAATATAAATTTACTAATTATATTAAAATAGATGTTAAAGGACTTGAAATTTATCAAGGAAGATCAGGAGTTTATGTTGTTCCAAATAGTGAAAGTTTAGATTTAACAAATAGGATTATTGATTCTGGAAAAGTAGGTGATAATAAATGATTTATTTATATATTAAATCTGATTATGATTTACGTGATACACCATATGAAGTTTATGTTGAATTGGATGAAGAAAGATATGCTAAGAGATATTTAGAATTTTTGACAGATGGTACTAATAATTACGCAACAGAGAATGTAGAAAACGGAATATTTCTGCCATATGAGAAATTTCCTAAAATAGAAGAAATGAGTGATATAAAAGAAATAAAGGAAATAAAGGAAATAAGTGAGAAAGAATTTGAAGACATTTGGAGGAAAATAATGGATGATAAAAGAAATTGATGGTGATATAATAGAATTATTAGTAAAGAAAGATATAGATGTCTTAGTTCATGGTTGTAATTGTTTAGGAATAATGGGTAAGGGAATAGCAAAACAGATTAAAGAGATTTTTCCTGAAGCATATAGAATAATAAAAAAAGGAAATTATCCTGGTACAGTAAATGCTGTTTTAATAAATGATGTATTTATTGTAAATGCATTTACTCAAATTAATATAGGAAAAGCTTCTAAAAAATATAGTTCATTTTCGCCAATAAATAATTTTATATTAGAATTAGAAGATACACAAATAAATCGATATATTTTTATCAGAGAATGTTTAAAAAAAGTAAAATATCATTTTCAACATCTTAGAATAGGTTTGCCAATGATTGGTGCTGGCTTAGCAGGTGGAGATTGGGTTATAATAAAGAAAATTATAGAGGAAGAATTAAAAGATTGTAATATTTTAATAGTATATTATAAATGACCACTAGGTCAGACCTCGGTGCAATACGGAAGTCATGATAAACAACAGGACAGTAATGCAACCTTTGTGAATACAGAAATAACAGAAGCAGGGAAAAAGCTTAATCTTGAAGAACTGGGAATAAATACAGACATCTCAAAAGCCCAGTTAGTAACGAAAGATAAAGTAGTAGAGCAGATAAATACAGAACTTCACACAGATTTACTGAATGAAACAACGAGAAATCAGGTAATTAGAGACATAAACGGGCTGGTACAATTACCAGCAGATATAGTAAGAGCGATACAGGCAACAACAGAAAATGAGGGAAGTAATTTCTTAGATAATTTAGTAGGAACATTGAGAAATACAGACGCAAATTTGATAAAA
>JAITVW010000135.1 GCA_031285605.1 Fusobacteriales bacterium
TATACAGCAGAAATTCAAATCAGAATAAAAAATATCAAAATATGTAAAATTCTTGTTTTTAAAATTAAATTATAATTAAAAACTGTCGGAGGTCAAAAATATAAAAACTGCAAACTGGCAGAGCTGTAGAATATTTTTTTAAAATCTATAAAGATTGAATATACAAATAACTTTCATTTTTTAAATTAATGTGGTAAAATATATATAATAAAAGAGTTAGACAAGGTGAGGACAAATGAAGGTAAATAAAGAACTGAACAGCGAAATAAAAAGGATATACAAGGAAATAGGAAACGATATAGACAAAAGACTGGATGAGTTTAAGGAGGTTTGGGAAAAGGGAAGTGAAGAGGATATCTTTGCAGAGACAGCATTTTGTGTCCTGACTCCGCAGTCTAAAGCCAGAAATGCCTGGAAAGCAATAGGCATACTCAGGGAAAACGGATTGCTGTTTAGCGGTGAAGCAGAAGAAATAGCAGAATATCTTAATATTGTAAGATTTAAGAATAATAAAGCAAAGTATTTGGTAGAGCTGAGAAATCTTATGACAAGAGACGGAAAGCTCTTGCCGAAGACAATTCTCAGTGAGAAAGGTGATGTTTTCCAGACAAGAAAATGGATTTTTGATAATATCAAAGGCATGGGAATGAAAGAAGCAAACCATCTTTTGAGAAATCTGGGATTTGGGCGTGACATAGCTATTCTGGACAGACATATACTCCGCAATATAACAGCTCTCGGAGTAATAGAAGAAATACCCAAATCTATTACAGAAAAAAATTATTATGAAATTGAGAGTAAAATGAGAGAATATTCCAAAATATCAAAAATAACAATGGATAAATTAGATCTGATTCTCTGGTATAAAGAGGCGGGAGAGATATTTAAGTAATTCCGGAATATTGACAAATAAAGGGTAGTATAGTAAACTTAATATAAGATAAAAGTTATAAAACATATCTAGGAGGAATATAAAATGAGCAAAGTTTTTCATTATAACGGTGAAGATTTTAAAGGAGAAGTAGTAAGTGCAAAAGGAATAACTCTTGTAGATTTTTTTGCTACATGGTGCGGGCCTTGTCAGATGCTTGGGCCGGTATTGGATGGTTTATCAGAAGAGGTTGATTATAAAGTAGTAAAAGTAGATGTGGATCAGTCGCGAGACCTTGCAGCAGAATATGGTGTAAGAAGTGTTCCGACTATGTTTATTTTTAAAGACGGAGAAATTGCAGAGCAAATGATCGGTTTTTTAACAAAGGATGAAATAAAAGATAAGATAAACAGTCATTTATAGGGATATTTTCCTGTAAAGTAAGTATTGAAAAAATAAAACTGAGGTAACCCTGTATTTGATTCGGAGCCTCATTTTTATATAAGAGTTATTAAATGTTTTATGTAATAGATTTAATAAAATCAAAATCTCATAAATTTTTAGGAGGAAAGTAATGAAAAAAATCTTATTAGTTTTAACACTGTCATTATTATTTTTAGTGTCGTGCGGAAAGAAGACAGAAGAGGTACCGGCAGACGGTACTGCAGAAACTAAAACAGAAACAACTGTACCGGCAAGCGATATGAAAGTAGCAATTGTCTATTCTACAGGAGGACTCGGGGACGATTCATTTAATGATGCGGCAAAAAGAGGACTGGAAGAAGCTAAGGCAAAACTTGGCATAACATATGATGAATATGAGCCGAAAGATCCCAGTGCCGAAGCTGAAAATCAGTTAAGAACTTATGCTGAAAGCGGGCAGTACAGTTTGATCATAGCGACAGGTTTCAGTATGAAAGACGCATTATTAATTGTAGCTAAAGAATTCCCTGATCAAAAATTTGCAATAATTGACGAGAGAATAGAAGGGCAATCAAATGTAGCATCACTTAGTTTCAAAGAACACGAAGGATCATTCCTGGCGGGAGCTTTGGCGGCTATGATGTCTAAATCAGATATAATCGGTTATGTAGGAGGAGCAGAGTCACCTCTTATCCAGAAATTTGAAGTTGGTTATGTACAAGGTGCTAAGTATGTAAAGCCTGATATAAAAATACTTGTAGTTTATGTAGGCGGAACAAATGCATTTAATGACCCTACTTCTGCTAAAGCAAGAACAGAAGCTTTAATTTCTCAAGGAGCAGATGTAATTTATCATGCTGCGGGAGCAAGTGGAAAAGGAGTATTTCAGGCTGCCAAAGAAAAAGGAGTTTATGCTATAGGTGTTGACTCTAATCAGGATGGACTTGCAGAAGGTGTGATTCTTACTTCTATGTTAAAAAGGGTGGATACAGCAGTTTTTAACATAATAAATGAAACTAAAGATGATAAATTTGAAGGAAAAATCTATGAATACGGTATGAAAGAAGGCGGTGTCGGATTAACAGATTTCAAATTTACAAGAGAAAAAATCGGTGAAGAAAACATCAAAAAATTGGAAGAGATTCAAAAGAAAATATCTGATAGTGAAATAGAGATAAAATCAACAAGATAATAACAGAAAAGTACTCTGTTTTTTCAGGGTACTTTTTTTGTAAAAACGAAAAAACGGAGGAACGTATATGAAGCTCGCAGTGGGAATGTTAATGCTTTTACTTTCGTTTATGCTGATGCCTTTTAATATTCAGGTAGAAAGAATACCAAGTGCTGTCATGAATAAGTCTTTTAATGCAACGGTAATTACACCGAAAACATACGGGAAAACAAGCAGGAAGTATTCTACGGTCTATGTTCTTCACGGCTGGCTGAATGATTATGACAGTATGCGTTATCATACCGAAATTGGTAAGCTTAGTGATGAATACGATCTTATCATAGTAATGCCTGACGGAAATCTGAATAAATGGTACTTTGACAGCAGAATAAATTCAGAATTCAGATTTGGAATATATGTAGGCAGGGAAGTTCCTGAATATATAGATAAAAAATACAGAA
>JAITVW010000058.1 GCA_031285605.1 Fusobacteriales bacterium
GGCGCAACCGCAATAGCTCATCCATTACCAATTTCTCCTTGCTTTTTAGGCATCTTTATAAAGTATTTATGGGTATATAGTAAAATATAAATCAAATCTTGTCAACTATATCTTGACGCAGCAAAAATGACATGATATGATATTAAAAACTATATGTTGGGAAAATAAAAAAGAAGCTTTGTTTAATAAAAATCTTGAAGTGGAAAATCCTATAGGAATAGAGGACTTTTCAAAAGTTCAGATAAAAGTGGTGGAAATATTAGCTGCAGATAAAATAGAAGGTGCAGATAAACTTCTGAAATTTATCATAAATACAGGAACTGAAAAAAGACAGATAGTTTCAGGAATTGCAAAGTATTATCCGGAACCGGAGGAATTAATAGGGAAAAAGGTTTTAGCTGTCACGAATTTAGCCCCTGTAACATTAAGAGGGGAACTGTCTCAAGGAATGCTTTTAACAACTGAAGAAAAGAAAAGATTAAAGCTCATAGTAATTGATGAACAGGTGAAAGTGGGGTCAGATATAAAATAAATTATTAGATTGGATGATAGCTTATGAGAAGAAGTCTGGTTATATTATTTTTATTGTTATTATCCTTGAATTCATGCAAATTTTCGGGGAATAACAGCAAAGGATATAAGGAACTGGAAGAAGGAATAATAAAAATTTTTGATAATAAAGACGGAACAGCAGATTTTAGTGCAGCAGCTAGAAAAGGTAATCTGGAGGTTTACGGGGTAGTAACATATTATTACGGATATTCTGCCCTGAATTTTTTGGAAAAAAATTTCAAGAAGTCTGATGGAAAAGCAGAGTATTATTATGCTTCTGTTTTGGTCAGTGCAGGTACTAATGAAGACAATGCAAAAAAGCTCTTTGAAGAAGCAGTAAAGCAGGGAGAGTACAATGCATATTATTCACTCGGAACTTTATATGAAGATGATCTCGATTATAGTACAGCAATGAATTACTATGAAAAAGGGCGTGAAAAAGGCGACATGTTTTCGCTTTATGCATATGAATATTTGAAAGCAAACAAAAACAGCATAAATAAAATAGAATCTTTAGGCAAAAAGTATAAAAACGGTACAATAAAATCCGATGAAAAAAAAGAGATGGGGAAGCTTGTGCTGGAAAAATTTTCCAACTATGATAAGGCATATGAAATATTAAAGGAATTCGTAGCAGAAAAATATCCTCCGGCACTGTATGCAAAGGCTAAAATACTTCAGAATGAAGATAAGGCAGGGGAAGCATTTGCTATATTTAATGAATTATGCAGTGTGAATAAATATTATCTCGGGACTTTTGAAATGGCATTTCATGAGGTAAATAACCGGAACTTTGAAAAAGCTCTTTTATATCTGGAAGACGGAAATTATAATGAAAGTCTTATTTATGCCTATAAAGGTTATATATACAGACAGTTGAAATTATATAAAAAGTCCGAGGAAAATTACAAAAAAGCAGTGGATTTAAAGGATATAGATGCTATCTATTATCTCGGAATGCTTTACAGGGATCAGGGTGATCTGGAAAAAGCAAAAAAATATTTTGAAACAGGCTATAAACTGGGCTCGATACCTTCCGGTTATAATTACGCCTATACAGTATCCGACATACAGAAAGAAAAGAGGCTTCAAAAAGAAATAGGAAATACCAAAAATATAGATATAGAAGCTTTTGGAAGAAATGATGTGTCTAAAAAAGTATATGAGAATCTTGCTAAACAGGGAGATTATGCTTCAATGATTAATTTAAGCACTTATTTTAAAGAAAATTCCGAAGAGATGAGAAAACTGAATCTTATAGCAGCTTCAAGAGGATATCCTGTGGCGTTTTCCAATCTGGGTGTTTACTATATGCGTCACAAAAATAAAGCCAAGGCTAATTACTGGTTTGGATTGGCCAAAGAAGCAGAGGGTTTGACCACAGTAGAAAATTAGATAAAATATTTTGTAAGGTAAATTTGTTCGCAAAAAATAATAGACAGGAGAAAAGATGAAAAAATATTTGTTGTTATTAATGATATTCATCTGTAGTTTTTCGTTTTCGGCGAAACCTGCGGATTTTAAGGTAAGCCTTGTAAAAGGGGAAGTTTTTCCGGAATTTGTGCTGGAAAAATTAGACGGAACAAAGGAACTAAGTACAGAGGTTTTTGATAAAAATAAGAAAACATTAATAATATTGGCTGCCGAATGGTGTCCTGCATGTCAGCGGGAGATGGAACAGCTTGCTGAATTTTATGAAAATAATAAAACTAAGTATAATATTGCAGTAATATTTATAAGGGAAAATTCTTCTGAAGCAAAGGTAAAAGGATATATTAGCTATAATAAATATACTTTCCCCGCATATTTTGACTATAGCGGAAAGATACTTCAGGGAACAGGTGTGGACTCTATTCCCACAAATATAGTTTTGGATAAAAACAGAAAAATTTCAGCTGTTAAATACGGAATATGGGAAGAAGAAGATTTTATTAATAATTTAAAATGATGAAGAAGGAAAAAATAAAATGTATGAATTTAAAAGGTTACAGAATTATAATACTATTTGGAAAATGTTATCAGAACTTATGCTAGAAAAAGTCATGAAGAAGTAGCATTACAGAATGGGGAGTTTTATTTATTAAATAAATAAAACTGAAGGAGAGAAGAGAAATAAATATAAAAGAATTTTATGAAAAGTATAAAACTACATTAGTAGTATATATGGTTTTAGTATTATTGGGAATATTAATAAAAGCAGTTTTTGACATCGTTATTTTTGCTGAGTTATTTTTGCTGATTCATTGTTAAATTTTATTTTTAATTATGAATTTGACAGTGTATTATTTAGGAAAGTTCCTACAATTAATTTAATATATTTAATTTTTTCAATAGTAATACTAATATTAAGCATAAAAAAATATATATAGGAAATAGAAAAATACTAATATTTTCAGGATTGTTTATAGTGGCAATATTGATCTTATTCAGATTTATAATAGCAGGAATAGTAATATCAGTAATAAATCTATATCCAAATTTAGAAATACTAGTAAGAGAGGATATTTATATATTCTTTCCATCAAAAATCTATTTGCTAACAGTTTCATTAATAGTGCTATTGGTAAGTCTTTTTAAGATATTTTGTTTAGAGAAAAAACATC
>JAITVW010000034.1 GCA_031285605.1 Fusobacteriales bacterium
AAAAGAGAAGAATAAGGATTTTAAAAAGATCTGCTTTTTTCTTATTCCGGCAGGTAAAAAAATTGACAAAACATTATAAAAACGGTATAGTTAATTATAAAAAGAATGAAATGTTACACCAGAAAGGATTTTTATGGTTGAAAACAAGCTGCTATCAACGATTTGCAAGATGTATTATTATGATGAACTTACACAAAATCAGATTGCAGATATTCTGAAAATAGAAAGAACAAAAATAAGCAGACTCATAAAAAAAGCAAAGAAGACGGGAATAGTAAAAATAGTTATAAGTGAAACTTTTTTGGAGCAGCTGGAAATCGAGACAAAACTAAAAAAGAAATACGGATTAAAAGAAGTACAGCTGGTTTCAACAGATGAGAATACACTGGCAAGCATAGCAGAAACAGCTCATACATATATACAGAGAGCGGCACAGGAGAAAGAAACCGTAGGAATAACATGGGGAAAGACAATTCATGAATTTTCCATATATAAGTCTCTTGATGTAAGCTGCAGGATTGATTTTATACCGCTTTTGGGTGGTTATGGAAATTTGAGGGATTATATGTCCATAAATTCTATGATTTATACACTTTCGAGTTCATATAACGGAGAGCCTTATTTTCTGGAATCACCTTTGGTTGTTGATAATTCTGAAATGAAAAGGCAGATAGTAAATTCCAGATATTTTCAGAATATAATAAAAAAATGGTCAGAACTGCGAATTACTGTGGTAGGGATTGGGTCGCTGGAAAAATCATCGAATATTTTTTGGGAATTAGGACTTCCGGAGCTGCGCGGAGTGGGAAGTATTCAGAAAGAGATAAAAAAACAGAAGGCAGTGGGGGAAATTTGCTCCAGAATTTATAATATAAACGGAGAGATTATAAAAACAAAACTGGATGACAGAATAATAGGGATAGATCTTCCTGAACTAAAGAAAATAGAGTATTCTGTGGGAATTGCCTCGGGAAAGGAAAAAACAGAGGCGATATACGGCGCTTTGAAAGGGAAATTTATAAATGTACTAATTACTGATATTGAAACGGGGAAAAAACTGCTTGAAAAAGAATAAGACTATAAATACATTTAAGGAGGATTTATTATGAAAGAATACCGTTGGGCAACATTAGGCTGCGGAGCAATAGCAAATGAATTTGCCGAGGCAATGAAAAAACAAGGAAGAAACATCTATTCAGTTGCTAACAGAACATACGAAAAGGGAGCTGCCTTTGCTGAAAAACATAAAATAGCAAAGGTTTACAAAAATATTAACGAGTTATTTACTGATGAGAATGTGGATATTATTTATATTTCAACACCTCATAACACACATATTCCTTATATGCTGGAGGCACTAAAAAACGGGAAACATGTTTTATGTGAAAAATCAATTACTCTAAATTCGCAGGAACTGACAGAGGCAGTGGAATTAGCAAAAAAAAATAATCTAATATTAGCAGAAGCTATGACTATATATCATATGCCTCTTTACAGAAAATTAAAAGAAGTCATAAGCAGCGGAAAATTAGGACATTTACAGATGGTGCAGATGAACTTCGGCAGCTATAAAGAATATGACATAACAAACAGATTCTTCAGCCGTGATCTTGCAGGAGGAGCATTATTGGATATAGGAGTATATGCAATATCCTTTGTGAGATGGTTCATGTCAGAAACACCTTTAGAAATTTTATCTCAGGTAAAATATGCTCCTACAATGGTAGATGAACAGGCTTCTATATTATTAATGAATTCACAAAACGAAATGTCTACCATATCACTGACACTTCATGGAAAACAACCCAAACGGGGAACAGTAGTATTTGAAAAAGGATATATAGAAATTTATGAATACCCAAGATCGACAAAAGCAATTATTACTTATACGGAAAATAACGAACAGGAAATAATCGAAGCAGGAAAAACAGAGGATGCACTGTTATATGAGGTTTTAGATATGGAAAAAACCGTTTCTAAAAGCTCAGATGAGATGTATCTCGATTATACAATTGATGTCATGGATATTATGACAAAAATACGTAAAAGCTGGAATATGAAATATCCCGAAGAGGAAAATTCAGAGCAGAAGTAAGAGAAATATATATAATAAAAAAAGGATAATGTCTTCGATTTGATATTATCCTTTTTCTTTAACAAATCTTTTCTGTTTACAGTTTAATTTACTTTCAAATATTTATAATTAAATAAATTATAATTCAAAGGTAAGAGGAATATTGAAAGGAAAAAAACAAAAAGACCAAATAAAACCGGAAATTTGAGTTAAAAAATTTTAAATCAGTAAATTTAGTAAAAAAGGATTGACAAAAGGGAAAAATCAGAGTATATATTATTATAACTAAAAAGTGTTGTTTAAGCACAAAAGTGTAAAATGTTTTTTAAAATACTAATAAAGGGTATTGGGTCAGTAAGAAAATAACAGATTTAAAATAAATTTCACGTGAAACAAAGGAGGAAGGTATAATGGTAAAATACGAAACAATTGTAAATAAAGTAGGAGAAATGGTGGAAGAAGGAATGGAAGAGAATTTGATAATTCTCTTTAATGATAATGCACCGGAGATGTATCACGAGTATTGTCTTCTTCATACAATTAACGAATTAAAGGAAGAGATAGAAACCGGCGATATATTTTGCATAGATACCGAAGAATATAAAATAACAGCAGTAGGTTCCGGAGCAAATAAAACTATTGACGAGCTGGGACATGTCACTATAAAATTTGACGGAAGTCCTGAAGCTGAAAATCCGGGGACAATACATGTGGAAGCAAAGGAAATATTGTTAAACGGAGAAAATACAATATTAAAATTTGTAAAATCATAGTAAAAAACAGACAGCTTTCAGATGTCAAATAAAATATAAGGATAGATCTAAGTCCTGTTTAAGAAGAAAAAGATATAATTAGAGAAAAGCTAAGACAAATGAAGAGAAAAAGGAGATAGATAA
>JAITVW010000098.1 GCA_031285605.1 Fusobacteriales bacterium
TATAGTTCTATTTTATTAATATGTCAATTATGCAATGATATATTTTTTAGATAATAAATATATCCATTTATTATACAATTGATTTATTTTATTTTTCATTTTTCTTAAAACTATTTCTTCTTTTCAAACTCTTTCTATTTTTGTAATAATTTATCTAATAAATTTATTTTTTTTATAATTTATGCTATAATTATGTAAAATATTATTTTTAAGGAGCTAAAATGAGAAAAATTTTATTTCGGATATTAATTGCTGTTTTTTTATTTAATATTTCGTTTTCACTTTCTGATTACTATAAAAAAGTATATACTCTGAAAATAAATAAAACAGAGCTTTTCACAGCTGTTAATGCTTCGGATAAACAGCAGAATGAATTAAATAAAATATTCGCAAAATATCAGAAAAAAGCAGAAGAAGCGGCAGACCAGTCTTTTAGTTATACTAAAAAAGTATCTTTGCTGAATTCTATAAGAGCATCAAGAAAAGAAGACATTTACAAAGTTTTGTCACATGACCAGATAAAAAAATATAATGCTTTTATGAATGAAAAAAGGCTTGAATTTGAAGAAAGAAACAACAAAATTTCTGATATTATAACTTCGCTTAATCTTACACATGATCAAAAGACCGGTATTCTCAGATACGAAAATGAATTCCAGAGAAAGATAGGTGACCTTATTGAACAGAATCAAGTAAATGATGATTTTACAGATCAATATAATAATCTAAAAAGAGCAAGAAATGATAAAATTGCCGGACTTCTTTCCGAAGACCAGCTTGCAGTTATTCAGGACAGAAAGTTTCTTCAGTAATTTCTGTTTTCAGCAAAATATTTCACTATAACTATTATGACATTTTATCATAAAGTAAAGTGTCATTTTTTATTTTCAAACAAAGATTATGATAAAATAAAAACAGAACCTTATTTTCCGGTTCTGTTTTTATTTACTGCAATTTTTTTATCCGCTTTTATGTATTATAAAATCTTCAAACCTTTATTAAATTAAGTAATATATTGCAAGTGTTATTTTATAATACTTTCTTTTTCTCTTCCCAGTTTGACTATTAACACAATATTATATCAATTAAATTCCGGAGGCTTTCTTTACCAAATAAAAAAATTATATGCTGGAGTTCTTTTCTGAATCTGTTAATAAAAAATGAAATAAATTATACGCGGATAAAACTTTCTTTAACTTATTTCAACTTTAAAAATATAATTTTTTTCTTTTGCTGCTAAATAATTTATAACCTTTTTTTCTTTTTTTGTCAATGATTAAAAACATTTTTTTTATTTCTATTGAGTATTATCTTTTTTGTATAACAAATTCATTTATATGACAGTTTGTAAAATTAATTGCATCAATTCATTAAAAAACACTTCAAAGACAGATTTTCATTCCAGATACTTCTTTTTTCAAAAAATATTTCTATTTTTATTCGTTCTTTTAGTGTAAAATGTAAATAACTCATTATCAAACCTCCTATTTTATGTTGTATCGTAACTACATTTTAACATATGGTTTGATTGATGAGTTTTTTATTTTTTAGGTGGTGCAATTAATTTTATACAGTTCAGCATACAGAATAATTTAAAAATTTTCATTGTTAGTAATTTATATTAATTATTTTTTTCAATTGACTAAAATCTTTTCTTGTATTTTTATTGATTATTTACAACGCTTAAAATGTTATATTTTAATAAATATTGCGTCACAGGGGGAATTACTATGTTTAAGGTTACATATAACGATGCTTTGAAATTAGGGGATATTTTGAAAGAACTACGGCATAAAAAAGAGCTTACCTTCAAAGAACTTGAAAAGGCTACAGGGGTAGACTCTGCTACATTGAGCAGACTTGAGCAAGGGACCATTCTGCGTATTAATCCCATGATTTTAAAATCTCTTGCAGACTTCTATACTATTAATCTTTTAACTTTATATAATTTAATCAATTACATAACAGAAGACGATATTTTAAATTACTACACTACCCTTTCAACTAAAAAAGAACTTGAGAAGGAGGAAATCGAAATAATCCCTTTCAGTAAGTTTAACGGTATTAACAGTACATATTCAAAGGATTTTCTTAAATTTCCTTATGTTTCAAAAGTTTGCAAGGCTATAGAAATAAATAAGGAATATGTTGTCATATTTAATCCTGAAATAAAAATTCTCAATATTAAAGACGTGGGAATCTTTAAAAATCAGGATGATATCTTTATAAGCAATTATTATAAAAAAGATAAAACTATTGTTTTAATAAACTATTTTGATAAAAAAATTACTGTATTTAATAATTTGAATGATGTAAAAATTCTGGGAAAAGTTGTTGCTATAATTAACTATAATTTATAAAAATGAGCCTTTTACAGCCCATTTTTTTATCTTAAAATTTTATTTTGAAATAGAGTTTTCCTTTTCATGTAACAAACATGCAAGGAATCCTTTTTTAAAGTAATTTAATTTCAGTTTTTCCAATTTTTCCACTATAATATCCTCAATATCCTCGTCTTTGGAAAATATATCGAATTTTTTTTCTTTTGATTTCTTAATTTATATCATTAAAAGCATAAAAATCGTTTTTAAACCAGTGCCTTATATTACCTCTGTCTATTCATACTTTCAAAATATACAGCCGTAACACATCAGACAAATTAAAAAATTTTCCTCCTCTCTGTTATAGTGAAAAA
>JAITVW010000042.1 GCA_031285605.1 Fusobacteriales bacterium
AATTTTTTTATGAATGTATAATATTAATATATGTGAAGTACCTGTAAAGGTGCTATTTTTATGGGAACTGAGATGATTTGTTATCATTACAAAAGTATAGTGATATTTGATAAAAAAATTTTTTGCAATCAGTTAAAATTAATAAAAATTTATTATTAAATGTGATAAAAATAGTTGGATAATAATAAATATATATGATAGAATAAGTTACTTGTAAAGTAAAATATTAAAGAAAGTTTGGTATATTAGGCAGCAATATACACTATGAGGTGACATTTAAATGAATGATAAAATTATTATAAAAGGAGCACGAGAGCATAATTTAAAAAATATAAATATAGAGATTCCGAAAAACCAGTTTGTAGTAATAACAGGTGTTTCGGGAAGTGGTAAATCTTCACTGGCTTTTGATACTATCTACTCGGAAGGTCAGAGGAGATATGTGGAAAGTCTTTCAGCATATGCAAGACAGTTTATCGGACAAATGCAGAAACCGGAACTGGACAGCATAGAAGGGCTGTCACCGGCAATTTCAATAGAGCAGAAAAGTGTTTCTAAAAATCCGAGATCGACAGTAGGAACAATGACTGAAATATATGATTATATGAGACTTTTATGGGCGCATATCGGAGAAGCTCATTGTCCTGTCTGCGGTGAAAAAGTAGAAAAGCAGACTATTCAGGAAATAGTGGATACAATAATAGACAGCAGTAAAGACGGCGATAAGCTTGTGATTCTTGCTCCGGTAATTAAGGACAAAAAAGGAACACATAAAAATCTGTTTCTGAATCTCCAGAAAAAAGGTTTTCTGAGAGTAAGGGCAAATGGTGAGATATTGTATCTGGAAGATGTAATAGAGCTCGATAAAAATAAACGTCATAATATAGAAGTGGTAATTGACAGATTGAAAGTAAAAAAAGGCGACAGTGATTTTCTGGGAAGATTTTCAGAAGCTGTGGAGACAGCTGCAGGACTGTCAGAGGGTGTAGTTATAGCTAATGTAAATGATGTAGATCACGTCTACAGCGAGAATTTTTCATGTCCTAATCATCCTGATGTAGTATTTCCGGAAGTGGTTCCAAGATTATTTTCATTTAACGCACCATTCGGTGCATGTGAAGCATGTAACGGAATAGGGACTACACTGGAAGTTGATGAAAATAAACTTATTATGGATGAGGATCTTTCATTAAATCAGGGGGCTGTTTATGTGCCGGGAGCAAGTACAAAAAAAGGCTGGAGCTGGGAATTGTTTAAATGCATGACTGCAGCACACAACATAGATATGGATAAGCCTGTAAAAGAACTGACGGCAAAAGAAAGAGACATAATATTTAACGGTTCAGCCAAAAAATTTAAGTTCAAATATTCGGGAGATTCATTCTCATTTAACGGAATGAAAGAATATGAAGGAGCTGTAAAGAACCTTGAAAGAAGATATTATGAAACTGCTTCTGATTCTATGAAAGATGAAATAGAATCAAAATATATGATAGAAAAAACATGTAAAACATGTAAGGGAAAAAGACTGAAAGATGTAGTACTTGCCATTACCGTAAATGATAAAAGCATTATAGACATAACAGAAGTAAGCGTAAACGATTCGCTTGGATTCTTTGAAAATATACAGCTTACTGAAAAACAGCTGCAGATATCAAGTGAGATACTAAAAGAGATAAAGGAAAGATTGTCATTTATGATAAATGTCGGTTTGGATTATCTGACTCTTGCAAGAATGACCAAGACACTTTCCGGCGGCGAGTCACAGCGTATAAGACTGGCAACACAAATAGGAAGCAGGCTTACAGGTGTCATATATGTACTTGATGAGCCGAGTATAGGACTTCATCAGAGAGATAACGAAAAGCTTCTTACTACTCTTAAAGATTTGAAAGATATAGGAAATACACTGATAGTAGTAGAGCATGATGAAGATACCATGAGAGAATCGGACTTTCTTATTGATATAGGTCCTAATGCGGGAATACACGGCGGAGAAATTACAGCAATGGGAACTCCCGAGGAGGTAATGAAGTCAAAGGAATCACTGACTGCACAATATCTGAACGGTGATATAAAAATAGAGATTCCGAAAGAAAGAAGAAAAGCTAAAAATAATATTGAGCTGAAAAATGCCAGGGGAAATAACCTGAAAAACGTAAGTATAAAAGTACCGTTAGAATCTTTTACGGTGGTAACTGGTGTTTCGGGAAGCGGTAAATCTACTTTGATAAATCAGACTTTATTTCCGGAATTGTTTAATAAGCTGAACAGAGGAAAGCTGTATCCTCTTGAAAATAAAGGGGTAAAAGGACTGGAACTGCTTGAAAAGGTAATAGACATAGATCAGTCGCCTATAGGAAGAACTCCGAGATCTAATACTGCAACATACACTAAACTCTTTGATGATATCAGGGATATATTCGCCCAGACAAAAGATTCCAAAATAAGAGGATATGATAAAGGAAGATTTTCATTTAATGTAAAAGGCGGAAGATGTGAAGCCTGCGGCGGAGCCGGGATAAATAAAATAGAAATGAACTTTCTGCCTGATATATATGTGGAATGTGAAGTTTGTAAAGGGAAAAGATATAACAGGGAAACACTGGAAGTTCATTATAAAGATAAAAATATCTCTGATGTATTAAATATGTCTGTAGAGGAAGCATATGAATTTTTCCAGAATATTCCCGGGCTGAAAAGAAAACTGGAAACATTAATGGATGTAGGAATGAATTATATAAAGCTGGGACAGCCTGCTACTACGCTTTCAGGCGGTGAGGCACAGCGTATAAAGCTTGCTTCCGAGCTGTCAAAAATGTCAAGAGGAAAAACAATATATATTTTGGATGAACCTACTACAGGACTGCATTTTGAAGATATAAGAAAGCTTCTTATAGTGTTGAACAGACTT
>JAITVW010000046.1 GCA_031285605.1 Fusobacteriales bacterium
TGTGTATAATATTATTGCTGAGAATATATTTCAGTTTATTCTGTATAGTTATTTTATTAGTCATAAAACAATTATACCAGAAATCAGCCGGATTTTGAATCCGGCTTTTTTAATGGAATCATATTTCTTAAAGCAAAAGAAGAAGATAATAATTAATTTTTTTGAGGTGTTATGGTAAAATTAGGGAAACAAGAAAGTATATTTAAATAAAATTATTAATTAATAAAACTCAGAAAGAAGAGGCGAAATGAAAGTATTAATTTGTTCTGACAGTCATAAAAGGCTGGATATATTTCAGAAAGTAATAGACAGGGAATTACCTGAAATAGTGATATTTGCGGGAGATCACAGCACAGATGCATTAGATATGTCTTATGTATATTCCGATATAAAATTTTTTATAGTAAGAGGAAATACAGATTATTTTGACAGGGATACATCAGATGAACTGATAATAGAGCTGGAAAAAGAAAAGATACTTTTGGTACACGGTCATTTGTTCGAAGTAAAGTTATATATGAGTGAACTGGAAAAAGAGGCGGAGTCAGACGGTGTAAGCGTGTGTATATTTGGTCATACCCATATTCCTTATTATAAAGAAAAGAATAAGATAAAATACATAAATCCGGGAGCAATGCAAAATGGAAATTATGCGGTATGGGAAGGAAAAAAGATAGAATTAAGGAATGTTGTAAATAAATATAAAAATTAGCAGTCCTTTTGAGAACAGCGGCAGAATATAGTTGTAATTGTGTTTTTCTTATTAATGTGATTGTTTATTTGTGATATGAAAGGAAGATTATTATGAAAAGAAAATCCTGGAATATTCTGAGAGCAGCTTTAGTGAAAACAAAAAGAAACAGACGCAGAAATTTTAGATATAAACATATTTCAAAAGATTAATAGAAAAACTGGTAATATAATGTAAATCAGAATTATCAGAAATGATATGAATAATTAAATAAAAACGAATCTGACAAATTTTTTAAAGTAAATTCCAGTTTTTCGGAGTTATTTCAAATGACAGGTTCGTTTTTTAAGTAAGAGAAATAAAAGAACTGGAAGTAAAAGAAACTGATGGAAATAAAGTACTATAAAATATGTATAATAAAATTCATTAGAAAAGCAGACTTTATCTTAATTAATTTAGGTATGTCTGTTTTTTAATAAATTATAGTAAGCACGATATTTTACTGTCTGTGAAGGAACGGCTGTTGTTATACTTACTTTTTTCCATGCAAAAATAAAATACTGCACTGGGAAAAAGCTCTGTAAGATTTAGGGAAATCTAATTTTATAAGCTTTTTTTTGTTTGTGATTTGTGTTATAATAATTTTAAAAGTTATATTTTTTCAGGAGGACAGATGAGAGAAAAATTAGAGAAGCTGAAAGAGCAGGTAACAGAAAAACTGGATCAGATAAATAGTCTGGAAAATTTAGATGAGCTGAGAATAGCCATACTCGGGAAAAAAGGGGAGCTGACTTCCATTATGAAGGAAATGGGAAATATAGCCGCTGAAAAAAGGGCAGAATTTGGAAAGGCAGCAAATGAAGTCAAAGAAAAAATAATGGAAAATTTTGACATAAAGCTTGCAGCATTGAAGACCAGAATAAAAGAAGAGAAAATGAAAACAGAAGTATTGGATATTACTCTGCCCGGGAAAAAACAGAATGTAGGAACACTTCATCCTATTACTCAGACAATGGGAATGTTAAGGAGTATTTTTTTGGAAATGGGATTTGATGTAATGGACGGTCCGGAAATAGAGCAGACTTATTATAATTTTGATGCTTTGAATTTTCCGAAAGACCATCCTTCAAGGGATCTGCAGGATTCTTTTTATATAGAGGATGATCTGCTGTTAAGAACACATACATCACCAATGCAGATAAGATATATGCTTGAAAAAAAACCTCCTTTTAGAATGGTATCACTGGGAAAAGTTTACAGATCAGATTATGATATAACACACACCCCTATGTTTCACCAGATGGAAGGGCTTATGATAGGAGAGGATGTGTCATTTGCCAACTTTAAAGCACTTCTTACGAGTGTGGTAAGAAGACTTTTTGGAGAAGACAGAGCGGTAAGATTCAGACCTCACTTTTTTCCGTTTACGGAACCGTCAGCTGAGATGGATGTGGAATGCGGAGTATGCCATGGTAAAGGATGCAGATCTTGTAAAAATACAGGATGGCTTGAAATTCTCGGAAGCGGAATGGTAGATCCCAATGTTTTAAAAGAAGTGGGAATAGACCCTGCAAAATATCAGGGATTTGCATTTGGAATGGGAATGGAAAGAGTGGCAATGCTGAAGTTCGGTATAGATGACATAAGAGCGTACTATGAAAATGACGTAAGATTTTTAGATCAATTTAAATAAAAATATAAAAAAGAAAAAAAAGATTTACAGACCTTAGAAGGAGGAGAAATGCTGATCTCGTTAAACTGGTTAAAGCAATACATAGATTTGGAAGGAATATCAATAGAAGAATTGGATAACACCCTTACTATGATAGGACAGGAAGTAGAAAAAATAGACAGACAGGGGGAATCTCTGGGAAATATAGTAACGGCACAAATAGCGGAGAAAGAAATGCACCCTGATTCTGATCATCTGACAGTATGTAAGGTAGATGACGGAAATGAAATTCTGCAGATAGTGTGTGGTGCATCTAATCACAAACAGGGTGATAAGGTGGTGCTTGCACGTATTGGAGCCGTACTTGGCAGAGATTTTAAGATAAAAAAGACAAAAATAAGAGGAGTGGAATCTTTCGGTATGCTTTGTTCGGAAAAAGAGCTGGGACTGAGTGATAATCACGACGGGATAATGATTCTTCCGGAAGATACAAAGACAGGAATAGAGATAAAAGATTATTTTGGTCTTGATGATACCATATTTGAACTGGAAATAACGCCAAACAGACCGGACTGTCTGTCACATATAGGAATAGCAAGAGAACTTGCAGTGTATTATAATAAGAAATTACATCTGCCTGAGATGAAAATGCATGGAAAGCATTTTGAAAAAACTGAAAACTTTATACATATAGAGATAGCAGATGAAACTATCTCAAAAAGATATACTTCAAAAATAGTAAAAAACGTAACTGTAAAAGAAAGCCCCGAATGGCTCCAAAAACGTCTTAATTCTATAGGAATCAGAAGTATAAACAATATAGTAGATGTTACAAACTTCGTTCTTATGGAAATGGGACATCCGATTCATGCTTTTGACCTTGACAAAATAGAAGAAAAGAAAATAACAGTCAGAAGAGCCAAAGACGGTGAAAAATTAGTTACTCTGGATGAAAAAGAGAGAGAATTGAATCCGGATGATATAGTAATAGCAGACGGGAAGAAAGCTGTTGCTCTCGGAGGGGTAATGGGAGGATATAATTCTGAAATAGACAGCAAAACTAAAGATGTATTAATAGAAGTTGCACATTTTAATCCTTACAATATAAGAAAAACTTCAAAGAGACTTACTTTATCAAGTGATGCTTCATATAGATTCGAGCGTGGAATAGATTTAGAGGATGCTGTAAGAGTAATAGACAGAGTAGCCGGATTAATACAGGAAACCGCAGGAGGAGAGATTCTTCACGGCGTGTTCGAGGCTTATCCTGTAAAGTATGAAGAAACAATGTCCGAATTTAATATGAAAAGATTTGAAAAATTTGTCGGAAAAAAGATAGAGAAAGAAAGAATAATAGAAATTTTTGAAAATCTTGAAATTACTGTTGCTGACAAAGGTGAAGTTCTGTTGCTGACACCTCCGAGCTTCAGGAATGATCTGGAGAGAGAGCAGGATTTCTATGAAGAAATAATAAGAATTTACGGATTTGACAACATAGAATCTGTTATGCCCAAGCTGGATATAAATCTGATCCGTATAGATACATTAAGGGGAATAGATTTGCTGAGAAGTGTTGCAGTTGCTGTGGGAACAGGTTTGAGAGAGGTAATAAACTACAGTTTTATTCCCCGTGATGCTCTGGAAAAAATAAGATATAACGATGCAGCCGGTGATGAGATAATAGAAGTAAAAAAGCCGATAACAGAAGAGTTTGTTATTATGAGACCTACTCTGCTGTATAGTCTTATAAAAAATGCAAAGGATAATATTAATAGAAATATAACAGATATCAGATTTTTTGAAACAACAAAAACATTTAAAAAAATTGAAGGAAAAATAGAAGAAGAACAGAAATTCGGTATTATACTGGGCGGAGAACCTGAAAAATATATCTGGAATGTAAAGCCGGCATCTTATGATTTTTATGATCTGAAAGGAATAGTAGAGGAAATTTTTTCAAAAATCAGATTTGAAAAATATACTCTCGTAAGAACAACAAAAGAAAGCTATCATCCGGGAAGAGCGGCAGATGTCTATGTAGGTAAAGAGTATATAGGGACATTCGGAGAACTGCATTCTGATGTAATGGAAAACTTTGATCTGAAAAAGAAGCTTCTTACGGCAGAATTCAGACTTGAAGCATTAATAAAGTATTCTGATAAAAATATATTTTTCAAGGGAATAAATAAATTTCCTGCAGTTCCGAGAGATCTTGCACTTGTAATGGAAGAAAATATTCTTGTGGGAGATGTTATCAAAAGTATCGCAAAATTATCACCTGTTATTGAAAAAGTAGAGCTGTTTGATGTATATCAGGGAGCAGGAGTAGAAGCAGGGAAGAAAAGTATAGCAATAAGCATTGTTTTAAGAGAGAAAAATAAAACACTGGAAGAAAATGAAATAAATTCAGTAATATCAAAAATACTGGAAAAAGTAAAGAAAGATTTTGGCGCAGAATTAAGACAGTAAAAAAGAAAAGATGTTTTCATATGAAGCAAAAGTAGTGAAAGCATCTTTTTATTAGAAAAAAACTGTTGAATCAAATTCAACGGTTTCAAGGGAGTGTATTAAGAAAAATATTTTTATAATTTAAGTATAGGTTGAAAATATTGGAAAAATTTTTAATATCATTGGTTTTATTTGTGAAATATCTGAGGTTTTTTATAAATCTCATAGTTTATAATATGAAAATATTACTACAATATAAAGTTTTGTTTTGTGTAAGTTGTAAAGTATACAATCAATGAAATAGATTTTAATTTTAGGAGGATATAGATATGAAAAAGCTTAAATTTCCGGAAAATTTTGATTGGGGAACAGCATCAAGCGGACCACAGAGTGAAGGTTCACAGGATAAACCGCATGAGTCTTTATGGGATTACTGGTATAAAAATGATAAAGAACGTTTTTTCCAGAATGTAGGGCCGAAGATAACATGTGACAGCTATAACAGATATAAGGAAGATATAAAAATAATGGCGGAATTAGGTTTAAAGTCATTCAGGACATCTATTCAGTGGACAAGACTTATAAAAAATCTGGAGACAGGTGAGCCGGATCCGAAAGCTGTGGAGTTTTATAATAATTATATCAATGAAATGTTGGAAAATGGAATTGAACCTGTAATGAATCTTTTTCACTTTGATACTCCTATTGAGCTTGAACAGAAATATGGAGGCTTTAAAAGCAAAAAGGTTACAGAATTATATGTGAAGTTTGCTAAGACAGCTTTTGAGCTTTTCGGTGACAGGGTAAAAAGATGGATAACTTTTAATGAACCTGTTGCACACACAAAAGGAGCATATCTGTATAATTTTATATATCCTGCAGAATTAAGTACAAAATCTTTTGCACAGGCGAGTTATAATATTCTTCTTGCACATGCAGGAGCTTGTAAAGTATATAAAAGTTTACAGATGGGCGGGGAAATCGGAATAGTGCTGGATCTTCTGCCGCCGATACCCAGAAGTACAAGAAGTGCGGATAAGTATGCTGCAAAGGTAGCAGATTTGTTTTTTAATATGATATTTATGGATCCGTGTGTAAAAGGACAATATGATGATGAATATCTGGAAATTCTGGAAAAGCATGACTGTATGTTTGATATTCTTCAAGGGGAAAAGGAATTAATAAAAGAAAATACCGTAGATTTTATAGGAATAAATTATTATCAGCCGCAGCGTGTAAATGCACCAAAGTATGCTCCTAATGTAAATGCACCATTTACACCTAACTGGTATTTTGATGATTATGAAATGCCTAACAGACGTATGAATGTATACAGAGGATGGGAAATATATCCAAAATCAATTTATGATATAGCAATGCGTGTAAAAAATGAATTTGGTAATATTAAATGGTTTATATCGGAAAACGGCATGGGAGTGCAGAATGAAGAGCGTTTTATAAATAAAGACGGTATGATAGAGGATGATTACAGAATAGACTTCATAAAAGAACATCTGGAATGGCTTCATAAAGCAATGGAAGAAGGATCAAATTGTCAGGGATATCACCTGTGGACATTTGTGGATAACTGGTCATGGACTAATGCTTATAAAAACAGATACGGTTATGTATCTCTTGACTTGAAAACAAGAAACAGAACAATAAAAAAATCAGGATACTGGATAAAAAAAGTAATTGAAGAAAATGGATTTGAACCGCTTGAAGATGAATTTGAATAAAGCTTCCAAAAGAAAAACTGATGAGGATTTACTGAGTCCCGTCAGTTTTTTACAAAAAAAAACCATAGGGCAATTTATGATCAGATTGAAAATAACAGCTTTTATTTGAAATATTTACAAAATCTGTAATAAAACCAAAAATAAGCACTTTAAAAATTTTTGATAATACGATATAATTAAATTATTTAAAGATAAAAATTTTAGGAGATTCAAAAAATGAAGGAAATAAAAGTGGAGATAAAAAATGAGGCAGGTCTTCATGCGAGGCCGTCATCTAAATTTGTGGAGCTGGTAAGTGAGTATGATTCGGAAATAATTGTAAAAACAAACGGAGAAGAAGTAAACGGGAGAAGTATAATGGGACTTATGCTTCTGGCTGCTGAAAAAGGCAGAATACTGGCAATAACTGCGGACGGTGAAGATGAGGAGGAAGTTTTGGAAGCTCTTAGAATTTTAATCGAAGAGGAGAAATTTAATGAAACTTAATATAGAGATTATCAGAGCCGAGCACATGGGATTTTGCTTTGGTGTAAGGGAAGCAGTGGATGAGGTACACAGATACGTTGATATGAACAAGGGGCAGATATATGTTCTGGGTATGCTGGTACATAATGAATTCGTAATAGAGAAATTACTTAAAAAAGGTGTTATTTTTGTATCTGAGGAAGATGTATTAAATAACAATACACCTTTGAAAAGCGGAGATATTGTAATAATCAGAGCACACGGAACAACACAGAATGTACAGAAAAAACTTTTAGAGACCGGTGTAAAGCTGATTGATATGGCATGTATTTATGTAAAGAGTGCAAGAGATCAGGTAGTAATCTGGGAACAAAGAGGATATAAGAGTGTATTTATAGGAGATAAAGATCATCCCGAAGTAAAGGGAATAACCAGTTATGGAATAAAGCCCTTGATTTTTGGAAGCCTTGATGAATTAAAAAAAGCAGAGCTGGATATAAATGAAAAACGGGTATTTTTATTTCAGACAACTTATAACAGATTTATATTTCAGGAGATAAATGATTACATAATAAACAGATTTATTAATTATAAAGTAGTAAAAACTATCTGCGGTGCAACACATCAGAGACAGTCGGCAATTGAAAAGCTGGCACAGGAAGTAGACGCAGTTTTTATAATAGGAAGCGATCAGAGTTCAAATACAAAAAAACTTTATCAGATATCAAAAAATCTCAATAAAAAAAGTTATCTGATTGAAAATAACGCTGACATAAAGAAATGTATGTTAGACGGAGTAAAAAAAATAGGAGTGTCTGCGGGAGCATCGACCCCTGAAGAATTAATAGGAATAATAGAAAAGAAAATAAAAGAACTGGAAGACTAGTATCCTGTCCATGCAGACAAAATAAGCAAAAACGGGAACAATAGTTTTGATGTTAATAAATATTGGTTTATTTAGTATATAGTTAGACAAAACACTAAGTTTAAAAGGAGTAATAATATGAATGAATTCGAGACACTGTTAAATGAGTATTTACCGGAGGAAAAGAAGAAAGGGGCGCTGATAGAGGGAATAATACTTAGGAAAGAAAAAGACTTTTCTTATCTTGATGTTAATGACAAACTTGAAGGTAAAATCTATACCAACGAGATTGAAAATCTTAATGTGGGAGAAATCGTAGAAGTGAAAATCATAAGAAACGATGGTGAAAATATCATAGTTTCTAAGTTTTTACTGGATAAAGAAAAAGAATTTGCTTCATATGAAACAGGGGATATTATTCAGGGAGAAATAATAGAAAAAGTAAAAGGCGGATATAAAGTAAAATTAGGGAAAAATATTGGTTTTCTTCCGTTTTCTATTTCTAATTTAAGACGTGATGATGAATATAAAAATAAAAAATTTAAGTTTTTGATAATAGATAAGGATATAAAAAGTCTGACATTGTCAAGAAGTGATTTAGTAAAAAAAGAAGAGGAAGATTTTTATCAGACAGTTCAAAAAGGAGATATTCTGGAAGGAACAATAAAGGAGATTCTGGATTTCGGATTAATAGTAGATTTAGGAAAAACAACAGGATTTATACATATTTCCGAAGTAGACTGGTTATCGGTAAAAGATTTGAAACATTTATTTAATGCAAATGATAAAATAAAAGCTAAAATAATAGAATTAGATAAAGAAAATAAGAAAATAAAAATGAGTATAAAGCAAATGAAGGAAGATCCGTGGAATATATTTGCAGCAAAGTATAAAACGGGAGATGTACTTGAAGCGGAAGTAAGTGAAGTAATGCCTTTTGGTATTGTGGTAGAGCATGAACATAACAGAGGGTTTATACATATTTCTGAAATAAGCTGGCATCCGATAGATGAATTGTCAAAATGTTACTCATTGGGGCAAAAGCTGAAAGCAAGAATAATAGAGATAGATGAAAAAGGAAGAAATTATAAATTAAGTGTAAAACAGCTGGATGAAAATCCTTGGGATAAACTTATCGAAAAATATAAAACAGGAGATGTGGTAGAGGGAGTAATAGAAAAAATACTGGATTTTGCAATACTTCCAAGTGTGGATGATGTACTCGGGTTTATACATATTTCTGAAATATCATGGAGAGCACATACAGGAGTAATAGAGCAGTTCAAACTGGGAGATACCGTAAAAGCAAAGATTATAGAGCTGGATAAAGATGCTAAGATATTCAAGCTGAGTATAAAGCATCTGAGCAGTGATCCATGGAAAACTGTGAAGGAAATGTATCAAAAAGGACAGATTCTGGAAAGAGAAATAAAAGAAATACTGGATTTTGCACTTTTAGTCGAAATGGAGGAAAATGTGGAAGGAATGGTTCATATTTCTGAAATTTCATACAGACGGGTAAATAATCTGAAAGAGAAATTTACTGTAGGAGAAAAAATTAAATTTAAAATTCTTGAATTTAATGAGGAAAAAAGAAGAGTATCATTAAGTATGAAAGCTATTTTGGATGATATATGGGCAAATATACATGATAAATACACTCTAAATCAGGAAGTAAGCGGAAAAGTGATAAATATTCAGGAGTATGGAATATTTGTTGAATTAGAGGACGGATTGGAAGTATTTATACATCGCAATGATTTTTCATGGGAAAAAGAAGAACATAAAGAATATAAGCTTGGAGATATAGTTAACTTTAGAATTCTGAAAATTGACGAAAAAGAGAAAAAAATCAGCGGAGGAATAAAACAGCTTACTTTATCGCCGTGGAAAGAAATGGAAAACATGTATAAAACAGGAAATAAAGTGAAAGTATCTGTAGAAAATGAGATAGAAAACGGTTATATAGTAAAGCTAACAGACAGGTTCAGCGCTTTGATTCCTAAAAAAGAGCTTCCTGAGAATATGACACTGGCAGCAGGAGACACAGTAGAAGGAATTATCACGGAAATGCATGAAAAAAGAAAGTCAGTTATCCTTTCTGTAAAGAAAATTTCTGAAATGGAGGAAGAAAAAGAATTAAAAGAGCTTCTTGAAATTTATGGTGTAAAAAAAGAAGAAGAATAAAATAGTTTATATAGAAAGGCTGTATCAAAAATAAAAATGGAACCGAAGAAAAGGTCACAGAAAAAAAGACAGTGAAATTTTTAGAGGTTCCTTTTTTAATGAGAGAATATATACTAAAATTAGAGGTAATAAAATGACAGTAGGGCATATAAGAGGAGAAATTGGTAGAAAAGGCTATATAGAAATAGTGGTAAAGTTATTTAAGAAATCAATAAATACCCTGAGAGATGATAGCAAAAGATATCAGCTTTA
>JAITVW010000213.1 GCA_031285605.1 Fusobacteriales bacterium
GCTGAAGAATTTGACAGAGCTATTTCTCTTGCCTTAGATTCCATTTCTTTTTGGGATATTTTTCAGTGGTTTAAACATGATGGATATAGTCTATAAAAAGTTAAAATGCTATAATATAATTACCCTAGCACAGTAAACACACAAAAAGACACCTATAAAAAGTGTCTTTATCCTCAAGAATATAATCATAATCAAATCCCGTTTTTCAAAAATACTATTTTGCTTATATTATAACTTGAACATATAAATCCATACGCAGAAGAAGTATATGACATTCTGAATTATACAAATACAGGTTTATCAAAAAATCTTTCCATTCATACACTTTCAAACTTTCAAAGATCATATTTTTCCCCTCTGAAAATAAAAATTTCCATTTCATATTATCACACATATGTATAAAATAAACAGAAAACACTTTCTGACAGTTTTTATCAAAAAGTGTTTCTACAGCTTATAATAAATTTATTCCATTTTCTTTACATACTTTCTCTGTTTCCTCACTCCAGATAGAAGCTTGAACCTCTCCCACATGAGCCTTTCTCAAAAAATACATGCATATTCTTGACTGCCCTATTCCCCCGCCGATAGTAAGAGGCAGAATATCTGATTTTACCATTTGGTGATACTGCATATTCAGTCTGTCCAGCGCATTTGATATATGAAGCTGTTTTTCAAGAGATTCACTGTCCACTCTTATTCCCATTGATGAAAGCTCTACAGAACAATCCAAAAGCGGATTCCAGAATATAATATCTCCGTTCAGATTCCAGTCATCATAATCCGGAGCTCTTCCGTCATGCTTTTCACCTGACTCCAATACTCCTCCGATTTTTTTCAGAAAGATTGCGCCGTATTCTTTTGCAGCAGTATCCTCTCTCTCTTTCGGAGTAATATCAGGATATTTATTTTCCAGTTCCTGTGTAGTTATAAATGTTATTTTTTCAGGAAGCCATTTTTCTCCAAGTTCGGGATATTCTCCCAAAGTAAATGCTTCTATAGATTTAAATACATCGAACAGCTTTTTCACAATTCCTTCAAGAAAATCCTCTGTTCTGTCTTCCTTTTTAATAACTCTTTCCCAGTCCCACTGATCCACATAGATAGAATGCAGATTGGATGTTTCTTCTTCACGTCTGATTGCATTCATATCTGTATAAAGACCTTCTCCGTTTTGAAACCCGTATCTGTATAAAGCCATTCTTTTCCATTTTGCAAGAGAATGTACTATTTCCACATTAAGATCAGTAATATTCGGTGCCGTAAAGCTCACCGGATGCTCCTGACCGTTCAGATCATCGTTTAACCCTGTATTCCTTATTACGAATAATGGAGCTGATACTCTTGTTATATTCATTTTCTCACTGAGCTCTTCCTCAAATCTGTCCTTCAGTCTTTTTATTGCCACTTCGGTTTCCCTTATATCTAAAGACGTTTTATAATTTTTTGGTACTATGACTTTCATTGATTTTTATCCTCCTGATTTAATTTATTTTATTTTTTAAAGAAACCTTTCATTCCGCCGGTGAAGCAAAATACTGCCGAAACAGCGGCAGCCGTTATCAGTCCTGTCCAAAAGGAAACCATTGTAAATAAAAGTATCTTTAATGTGCCATACAGTCTGAACCTTATTCCCGAGGATAAAATTCCGGACTGTTTCCGAATGCAAAGGCTGTAAACGAAACAGAAATTATTTTTTTGAATGAAAGCTTCTCACCTTCATTACATAAAACCGGTAAAATAATTCAGTCCTGCTGTAAGAAGTCCCAAAATTATAACTGATATGCCGTATTCATTTACTGCTTCTTTTACACAGATCGGATTTTTTATTCAAATTATAATTTTTTCAATTCCCCTGTTACTTCCTCCACATGATTCTTTACTCTTACATTTCTCCACTCTTTTACTATATTTTGATCTTTATCTATAAGAAAAGTACTTCTTACTATTCCCATATATTCTTTTCCGTAATTCTTTTTCAGCTGCCATACTCCATACATTTCACATACCTTATGATCAGGATCACTTAACAGCAGAAACGGAAGAGTATTTTTTTCTATGAATTTCTCATGACTGCTTATAGAATCCAGACTTATTCCCAGTATCTCGGCATTCCCTTCTTTTATCACACTGGAATTATCACGAAAATCACAGGCTTCTGTAGTACATCCCAGTGTCGAGTCCTTGGGATAAAAATATAAAATTACTGTCTTCCCTTTATAGTCACTCAGACTTACATCCTTACCATTACTTGCCTGAAGCGTAAAATCTTTTGCTTTCATATAAGCCTCCTGTTTTGTTATCTTTATTTATTTTTGTATTTTATTTGAATATTCAAATAAAATACGGCTGTTTCTCCATTCATCATTAAACACCGCTAGTCATACATATAAATTTTTAATGCTGTTGCTTCATCTGTAGGTATCGCAAGAGCATAAAGCTTCTTTCCCGAATCTATAAGTCTCGCAAGAACTTCGCTGTGTTCTTTAGGCACATAGCCTACCTTTTCTTTTCTGTCATTATATGCCGCTACCATGTTTATATATGTTCCGGAAAATTCCCTGAACAGATCAAGTGTAGTCATATTTTTTATTTTCCAGTTAAAATTTCTTATATATTTTGTTCCTCCCAGATATGTATCCAGAAGGAATACCCTCTTTGTACTTTTCATATACTT
The DNA here is from genome assembly GCA_031285605.1 of Fusobacteriales bacterium. Lineage (GTDB taxonomy): Bacteria > Fusobacteriota > Fusobacteriia > Fusobacteriales > Leptotrichiaceae > Sebaldella. The sequence goes on from JAITVW010000213.1 coordinate 2,678, forward strand.
ATCCATAAGCAGCTTTGAATATTCAAATATCATATTCTTCCCTACTTCTATAGTTTCTTTTCTTCCGTTTCTCTGTAATAAAAGAAGGCTATTCCCGAACCTAAATTCAGTAACAGTATAGTTCCCCTGTTTTTTTAATAACTCAAAATGTTCCATCAGCTCTTCAAACATCATTACTTCTTTTTGCAAAATCTGAAAACAGCCTCTTTGTATTTCTATAGATTCATTTTCTATAAATGAATAATAAAACCTGCCATCAGAAAAAATTTCTATCTCATAACTTCCTCCATAAAATAACCCTTCAAATTCCAGCTTTATTCCCTCAAATCTGTTAGACATCATATTTTCTCCTCCTAAATACTTTAGTATTCATGAAACAGTGTTTTCAAAAAAAATTTCAAAACAGAGACTGTTTTGTTTTTTTATTACATACTTAATAATAGCATTGGATTTTCCCGAAATGCAACAGGATTTATTTACAGTACCTTAACATGAGAATCCAGACTATAGATGACATCCTTTCTTTCCACTATTATCTGTATTCTTTCAGACAATTCCTTATCTTTTTTTATTTTTTTTACCAGTCTCATAGCAGGATTTATTGCTACAGGAAACTTCACATTCTTAAACATTGTAAGATCGCCTGTGGTATCCCCGTAAGCATAAGACTTGGAAAAATCTATGCTGTATTTGTCGCAGAAATAATTAATAGCTTTCTTTTTGCTTCCGGCATCCCACATGGGTTCCACTTCTCCGGTGAATATATTATTTTTATCCACAAGATACTTTGAAGCCATAAAATCATCCACTTCATATTTCAGTGCCATTTTTTCCACAAGAAAATCCGGACTCCCGGAAATTATAATTATTTTATGTCCTTTTTCCTTATGCTCCGTTAGTTTCTGTCTTGTGTATCTGTATACTCTTTCCCATTTCAAATCAATTACTCTTTTCGCCAGAAATTCCACATCATTTTTATTCAGATTTTTTAATGCATCTACGTAAGTTTCTACCAATTCCATCAAATAGTCGTCATAGTTTCCGTTTCTCTTTTCCCAATGCTCAAATTTCTGCTTTACTCGGCCTGTCCATGAAGACATATTAACAAATTCATATTTTACGAGCATCTTAAAATGTTCTATTAAAAGTGAATCTCTGTAAATTGTACCATCTATATCAAAAAATGCACCTGTATTTTTTTTCATAATATTCACCTCCTTTATATAGTATCTTAAAATGACTATTTTTTCAAGAAAATATACCATATTTTGAATTTAAATTAATATATAATAAAATATTACATACTTATAAATTATTTACAGAAAATTTATAATTAAATTATAAGGAATCATTATATTTAAAACATCTATTTTATCCGGACTGCTGACTTTGATGTTTAAACAGTACAAATATCTGTATTGATTTTTATATACATTATTAAAACAAATTACAGCTGTTATACTAAATTCCAAAAAAAATCAAATTTCTCAATATTCTATTTGACAAGAAACAAATATAGTTATAAAATTATATATAAAGTAAAAAAATTCTAGGCAGGCTATTATGAAAAAGACTGATATAAAAAAAAGAAAAGTTATTGAAGAAAGTGCGAAGCTTTTTTATTTTAACGGATATGTAAATACCGGACTGAAAGAAATTCTGGAAGTTTGTAATATTCCAAAGGGTTCCTTTTATTATTATTTTAAAAATAAGGATGATCTGCTTATTCATGTTATAGATTATCATACTCACAATATAATACGTTTTTTTGACAGAACTGTAAATGACCTTTCTATTCCTAAATTTAAGGTATTTTTTCATAATTTTTTCTCAAATGTAGAACTAAACAGCTATCATGGAGGAAGTCCTCTCGGTAATATTGCCAATGAGCTTTCCGATGTAAATGAGGATATAAGACAGCACCTGCTCTTATCCTACAGAAAAATAGAAATGAAATTCTCTTTCTTTTTATCCATGATGAAAAATATAAATCCCAACTATAAGACACTTCAGGCAGAGGAAATTGCAAGAGTGCTTCTTTCCCAGATGGAAGGAACAATGCTCAAAATAAAACTAGAGAAAAAAGAAAATGCTATTACTGATTTTTTCTTTATATTTGATAAACTTCTAAAAGCTAATGCAGGATAAATCTAAATTATTTATAAAATTAAAAAAGATGTTCACCTCACTGTAAAAACATCTTTTTTTATATTAAGACTTTTGCCATGGAATAACTCTTACTGCTGTATATTTGGAGTGTTCTATGATTTTATTAATAGCAGAACCTCTGAAAAGTCTGGTCATTGTACCTCATCTGCTGTGTCCGAGAATTATCTGTGTTATCCCTTTTTCCTTCAAATGACCAGTTACTTTTTTTCCCCGGTCTGTTTCTCTCTCATTTCCCTTTTGTATATCTCCATTGCTTCTTCAGGTGCAATTCTTCTCTTTGACATAGTAATTATACAGTACCCTATAAAAGCCTGTAAAATATTAACTACTTAATAATTTCCTTTATTATTCCCCCTCCAAGACATTCTTCATTTTCATAAAGCACCACTATCTGACCAAGAGTCACTGCTTTTTCAGGTTTGTCAAATGTTACCCTGTAACTGTCAGCACCTGCTTTTTCTACTGTAACTCCCACATCTTTCTGTCTGTATCTGAATTTTGCAGTACATCTCAAAGGAAACTCCCTTTCATTTATAAAATTAAAATTATCAGCAATAAGAGCTTTTGAATAAAGTTTTTCATGATCTCCGCCCTGAACAACTATAAGCTCATTTTTTTCAAGATCCTTATCAGCTACAAACCAAGGTTCTCCTGAACCGTCTTTTGTATTCCCTATTCCGATTCCTTTTCTCTGACCAATTGTATAATGCATAAGCCCTGCATGGTTTCCCAGATTTTCCCCTTCAGCAGTTACTATTTTTCCGGGCTTTGCAGGGAGATATCTGTTCAGAAATTCTGTAAAATCTCTTTCCCCTATAAAACATATTCCTGTACTGTCTTTTTTCTTTGCTGTTTTAAGATTGTATTTCTCTGCTATTGCCCTTATATCCTTTTTATTATATTCTCCTATAGGAAATATAACTTTATCCAGCTGTTCCTGACTAAGCTGGCATAAAAAATATGTCTGGTCTTTATTATTATCAAGTCCTCTGAGGAGTCTTATTTTTCCGCTTTCTCTCTCAATTCTGGCATAATGTCCTGTTGCTATATAATCAGCACCTATTTTCACAGCATAATCCAGAAATGCCTTGAATTTAATTTCCTTATTACACATAACATCAGGATTAGGAGTTCTTCCAACCCTGTATTCATCCAAAAAGTATGTAAAAACCCTGTCCCAGTATTCCTTCACAAAATTCACCGAATAATAAGGAATATCAAGCTGCTCCGCTACGGCTATCACATCTTTGTAGTCCTCATCTGCCGAACAGATACCGTTTTCATCTGTTTCATCCCAGTTCTTCATGAATACTCCGATAACCTCATATCCCTGTTCTTTTAATAATATTGCTGCCACAGAAGAGTCTACTCCCCCCGACATTCCTAAAACTACTCTCTTTTTCACATTAATCACCTAAACTATTTTAACAAATATCAGATGTATTTACAACTTTTTACTTTTTCTGATATCCACTGTCTGTATATTTATATCTTATTTCGTTCTCTCCTATGACTGTACTTATGTCAATTTCGTACCCTTCTTTAGCTCCCATTCTTTCTATTGCTTCTGCCATTTCTTCCTGTGACTCTGCATTCTTAAAATCTTCCACTAACCCTTCATTTCTCCACTTCTCTGCCTGTCTTTCTTCTCCCAGCACTGTTAAAGG
>JAITVW010000247.1 GCA_031285605.1 Fusobacteriales bacterium
TTTTTGGGTTGCAACAAAGCTGCATAAGTGATATAATTTAAAAAATTTATTGTGAAAGAAGAGATATTAAATGACAAAAAAAGATTGGGAGTACGGAATCAGTAAAACACTGATTGACAGTGAAGCATTACGCATAAGAATAAAGGAATTAGGTGCGGAGATAACAAGAGATTTTGCAGGGAAAGAAGAAGACCTTGTAGTTGTCTGCCTGCTTAAAGGTTCACTCCTGTTCATGGCAGATCTTATCAGAGAGATAAAACTGCCGATAACAATAGATTTTATGGAAATTTCCAGCTATGGGAATGAATTTGCAAGTACGAGGGAAGTAAAAATATTAAAGGATCTGGAAGGCAGCATAATGGGAAAAAATGTGCTTATCGTAGAGGATATTATTGATTCCGGACTTACATTAAAAAAGGTACTGAAAATAATTGGCGGAAGAGGGGCAAAGGAAGTACATCTGTGCACGCTTCTTGATAAAAAGGTAAAAAGAGAGGCAGACATAGATGTACAGTATGTAGGATTTGAAATAAACGATGAATTCGTACTGGGCTATGGACTGGACTTTAAGCAGAAGTATAGAAATATCCCGTATATTGCTGTTATGGGTGAAGATTTTGAATAATACCGGAGAAAAAAATTATAAGACAAAGAAGAAATACGGTCAGAATTTTTTGGAAAATAAGGAGATACTGGAAGAGGTATTTTTACATGCAGATATAAATAAAACGGATACAGTGATTGAAATCGGACCGGGACTGGGATTTCTTACCGGAAGTCTTACTGAAAAAGCCGGGAAAGTATATGCTTTCGAGATAGACGATGATTTGGTAAAAATATTATCGGAAAAGTTTTCAAAAGCAGAGAATCTGAAAATAATCCATACGGATTTTATGGATTATAATTTGTCTGAAATAGCGGAAAAAGAAAAAAATATAAAGGTAGTTGCCAATATTCCGTATTATATTACCTCTCCCATTGTAGGAAAGCTTATTGAATACAGGGATTCTATAGATGAAATATATATTATGGTTCAGAAGGAAGTGGCGGAACGGATAAGTGCCGTCAGTCCGAGCAGTGATATAAGTCTTATTACACATGCAGTTCAGTTTTTTGGCAGTGCAGAATATCTGTTTACTGTAAAAAAAGAGTTTTTTAATCCCGTACCAAAGGTGGATTCTGCTTTTTTAGGGATAAAACTGTATAAGAACAGAGAATATGAAAAGCAGATAGATGAAAAAGAATATTTTAAATATCTGAAAGCAGCTTTTTCCAATAAAAGAAAGAGCCTTGGAAATAATATGAAGAGTCTGAGTTATGACAAAGAACAGACAGGAGCTGCACTTGAGAAAACCGGGAAAAAATCTCTTGCCAGGGCAGAGGAGTTTTCGGTACAGGAATTCATAGATTTTATAAATGTTTTAAAGGATGAAAAATGATGAAAAACTGGGAATATATAATAAAAACCAGAAAATCGGATATAGATTATATCAATAAAATAATAGAAGTACACGAAGGAACAGCTAATGTAAGAACTTTGAACAGCAAAGAGGGTATGGTAAAAATACTTACCAATGAATTTTTTCTGAATGATGTGGAATTAATTCTGGAAAAACTCAAAAAACATGGTGTGGAATTAGAAATCCTTGAAAAAAGAGAGTGGCAGGGAGTATTATAAGCATGAAAGAAAAAATATCGGAACATCGGATTTATTATTATGATACTGATAAAATGGGAGTAGTATATCATTCCAATTATCTGAAATGGATGGAAGCGGCAAGAACTGATTTTTTCAGAGATAGACTGCCATACAGTACACTTGAGGAGATGGGGGTTATGCTTCCGGTAAAAACACTGAATATAGAATATTTTAATCCCGTAAAATATGATGAACTAATAAAGACAAAAATAAAACTGCTTGAGTTTTCAAAGATAAAAATAAAATTTTTATATGAAATTTATAATGAAAGCTTCACACAATTAAAAGCTAGAGCTGAAACGGTAAATGTTTTCACTGATGTAGACGGAAATCTGAAAAGGCTTTCCGATGAGGTAAGAGATATCTTTGGGGATTATATTTCGTCATCTTCAAAGTAAATTTTTACCGTGCAGTACTGTTTCCGGCAATTCATCGGGAACTTTCTTAATCCGGTGAAAAATTATGCGGCAAACCTGCCAAAAGCCGATTTCCAAAACGGTCTAATGAAAAAATAAGAAGGAGAATAATTATGAGTAGATATTTTGATACTGTAAATTTTTTAGTAGAAAATCTGGTTGAAGATAAAAGTTCTTTTCACCTTGAGAGTAATGAAAAAGGGAAAAGCATATTTATTAAAATAATAGTAGATGAGATAAATATGGGAAAATTAATAGGAAAAAACGGAAGAATTATTACATCTATAAGAACTCTTATCTCTTCAATCGCCAAAAAAGAGAATAAAATAGTAAAAATAGAAATAAAAAAAGCCGGATAGGTTATTTTACCGAAAGGATGTTATGGAATTAGTAAATATCGGGACAATAACAGGGACTCATCATTTGAACGGAGCAGTAAAAGTCACGTCAATATTTCAGGATACTGATGTGATAGTATCGGAAAAGGTGCTGCTGGAAAAGAATAATGACAAGAAGCTCTGTACTGTCAAATCAGTAAAAAGAATAAACAATAAAAAGCTTATACTGGAATTTTCCGAAATAAGCAACATAGATGATGCCAAAAGCCTAAACGGGTATCAGGTAAAAATTAGAAGAGATCTTCTGCCGGAAAAGACGGAAGATGATTTTTATTATAATGATCTGCTGGGAATGAAAGTCTTTGAAAAAGAGGAATATCTCGGGGATATTTTGGATATTATGGAAACTGCGGCTCATGATATTTTAGCAGTGGTAAACAGTGACGGCAGAGAGATACTTATACCAATGATTGATATTTTTGTAAAAAAAATAAATTTTGAAACAGGAAAAGTAGAAGTAGAATTAATAGAAGGAATGAAAGAATGAAATTTACTGTATTAACTTTATTTCCCGAGATATTTGAGCTGTATCTGAATCAGACAATTATACAGAGAGCTGTGGATATGGGAATTGTAACTTATGAAATCGTAAA
>JAITVW010000054.1 GCA_031285605.1 Fusobacteriales bacterium
ATTAAAATTAAATATTTATATTTATCTAATTTATTCATGTAAATTTCCTCGGCTTCTATAATGTTTTATTGAGATATAGTATTATAACTTAAAGAGAAAAAGAAGTGGAGGAATAAATAAAAAAAGTAAGGAGATTTATTAACAAAATTAGATATCTAAGTATTTAGCGAATACCTAAAAAAATGAGAAGAGAAGGAGGAAACAATGAAGAAGCCGGTAATTTTTATTATAAATCATGGTGAGTTTGGTAAGGCGTTAATAGAAAGTGCAGAATTGATTGCAGGACCACTCGATGACATTTACGCATTCTCATTAAAAAAAGGGATGTCTTTAGAAGATTTAATAGAGCTTGTGGAAGATAATTTAAAAACGGAAAAGAATGTTATTATACTTACCGATTTATTTGGAGGTACACCTAACAATGTCGCAGTATACTTACAAAATAAATATCAATTTCCGTTAATTAGTGGAGTGAATTTACCAATACTATTAAATCTTGTATTGTCACGTGATGCAGCAGAAGTGGATATTGATTCAATAATTTCAGACACAGTTGTTGCAGGCAAAGATTCAATTCAATATCAGGAACTAAAAAATGAATTTGAGATAGGAGGTGATGATTTTGACTGAAATTAAATTAGCACGTATTGATTTTCGTTTAATGCATGGACAAGTGGTTACTAATTGGATTAAACAAGTGTCTGCAGATTCTATTCTAATTGTAGATGATGAACTCGTAGCAGATAAGTTTTTAGCGCAAGTCTTTTTAATGGCAGCGCCTCCAGGAATTAAAGTAGCTATTCGTTCAATTGAAAAGGCGACGCAAGGCTTTAAAAATAATGTTTTTAAAGACAAGAAGATGCTAGTTTTATTCAAATCGGTAGAAAATGCCTATAAAGCAGTTATGTTAGGCTTTCCGCTTACAAGTCTTCAAATTGGTGGCCTAGGAAGCGGAACAAATAAAAAGATGATTTCTAATGAATTATCTATTGATGAAAAAGAAGCAAAAATGCTCTTAGAGATTGTAGAAAAAGGAATAGATGTTAACTTCCAAGTTACACCAAAAGATCAAAAAATAACCTTAAATAGCGCATTAGCTTCGCTAGATTAAATAATAAAGGAGAAAAAATATGAGTTTAGGATTAGCGTTAACATTTGGTTTTTTATATTGGTTAGCTACTAGTAAATTATGGTATGGAGCATTACACTTAGCACGTCAACCAATTGTTTTGGCAGTACCAATCGGACTTATTATGAATGATGTAAAAAGTGCAATGATAATTGGTGCAGCAATACAGATGATTTATTTAGGAGCTATTGCTCCTGGGGGAACACTACCTTCAGATGAAGCTTTAGCTGCATGTATTGCTATTCCACTAGCAATTTCAGCCAATTTATCACCAGAATTGGCAGTACCAATTGCTATGCCATTAGGATTATTAGGTGTTCTAATAGATAATGTGAAAAGAACTTATCATTCTTATTTTGTACATCAAGCAGATTTAGGTGCTGAAGCAGGAAACAAGAAAAAAATGACTTGTAATGAATTTTGGTATCCATTATTTGTTTCGATACCTTTAAGAGTTATTCCTGTAACTTTAGCATTATTATTCGGAGTAGATGCAATACAAACATTCTTAGAAGCTCTGCCAGCATGGGCTACAAATGGACTAGCTGTAGCTGGAGGTTTATTACCAGCATTAGGATTCGCAGTAACAATTATGGTTATTGGTAAAAAATCGTTATTACCATATTTTATATTAGGTTTTGCAATTGCAGCTTACACTGGTATGAATATGATCGGTCTTGCAGTTATAGCAACATGTCTCGCACTTCTTCAATCACAATTTATGCCAAAGGCTGCGAATACAGCAGTTATAGATATTGATGAAGAGGGGGATTTCTAATATGGAAAAAATAACAAAAAAAGATGTCACAAAAAGTTGGGCAAAATATTTATTAAGTGCAGAAGTAAGCTCAGGATTTGAACGGTTAACTGCACCTGGTTTTTCATATGGGATCAATACTGTACTTGAAAAATTATATAGAGACAATGAAGAAGAATATAAAAAAGCACTTAAAAGACATTTGATGTTTTATAATTCAGAAGCAAACTTTGGTTCGATTATTATGGGAATAACAATTGCATTAGAGGAAGAACGAGCACTTATGATGGAAGCAGGAATGGATCAAGAAGGGCTTGATTCATCAGCTGAGATGATATCCAGTTTAAAAATTGGGTTAATGGGGCCGATGGCTGGAATTGGAGACACAATCAACCATGGTATGATCCGTCCATTATTAATCTCTGCATTTCTTCCTATAGCTTCTGCAGGACTATGGATTGGCGGAGTTGCTCCGTTCTTTATTTGGACAATCGGAATTTCATTAATGGGATATTTCTTAGTTAATGCGGGATATAAATCAGGTAAACGTTCTGTTGTACAATTGTTACAATCAGGTAAATTAAATGATTTTATCCAAACAGCAAGTGTACTAGGATTATTTATGATGGGAGCATTATCATCAACATATGTAAAATTACAATCAGTTGTAAGTTGGAAAAATGCATTAGGAGAAGAACAACTTTTACAAGGGTACTTAGATGCAATTTTCCCTAAGGTATTGGCATTACTAGTAGTATTTGGTATTTATTGGTTTTTTAAGAAAAAAGGACCAAAATATTTAACAGTATTAGTTGCAATTATTGTTATATCACTAATATTGTCATTTTTCGGAATTTTTTAGGAGGTAAACAATATGGAAAACAAAAAATGGTTAGATTTATCTGAAAAAACAGTTATTGTAACTGGAGGTTCCAGTGGAATCGGGGAACAAATGGTTGAGGATTTACAAAATTGTGGAGCGAAAGTAGCCGTTATTGATCAAAATACACCAAAAGAATACAAAGAAAGTGATACATTATTTTTCGTTAGCGCAGACATTCGTAGTAAGGATTCAGTAAAACAAGCGATTCAAAGTATTTATAATAAATTTAATACCGTAGATGCCCTTGTAAATAATGCAGGTGTAACGCGTCCAAGAATTCTCATTGACTACTATAAAGAGGAACCAAAATATGAAATTAGCGAAGAAGACTTTTATTTTATGGTAGATGTAAACATGAAAGGGACGTTATTTATAACACAAGAAGTTGTGAGAAGAATGGTTGAGCAAAAACATGGTGTTATCATTAATATGTCGAGCTGTGCGGGTATTAATGGATCTCAAGGTCATAGTATTTACGCAGCTACTAAAGCTGCGATTAATTCTTATACATTGTCTTGGTCAAAAGAATTATCTAAATATAACATTCGGGTAGTTGGAGTAGCACCAGACATTTTAGAAAGAACTCCATCAAATAATGATGAAAAATATCGCGCTCAAGCATATGGAAGAGGAATGGATATTAATACTCCAGCAGAAACATTCTTTGCCGGATACAAAAAGAGTATTCCGTTAGGCAGACCGGGCTTCTTATATGAAGTAAGTAATTTAATAAATTATTTAATTTCAGAACATGCAAGCTATATCACTGGTATTGTAATTCCAGTAGCTGGCGGAAAAACTCGCAACTAGAAAATGGAGGTATATTATGAGATATGTTGTTTTTGGTGCAGGTCAAACAGGTAGAGGGTTTATTGCTCCTGCACTAGCAAAAAACAATGTAGATATTACATTTATAGATAAAGATAAAAATTTAGTGGAATCACTACAAAAAGAGAAAACATATACAGTGAAATATTTTGGAAGAACAGAGATATATACAATGCAAAATTTTCACATATTACATGTAGAAGATGAACGGGTATTAGAGGTATTAAAAAGTGCAGATGTTATTATGACTAGTATTTTCGCATCTAATATTAACCAATTAATTCCTATTCTACAAAAAGCAGAGTTAAAAAATACACCTATTATTTGTATCGAAAATGGAGTTAATGTGAAGCAACCACTAGTAGATGCTAAAGTGTCAGCACAAATTGCTGAAGGAATTATATTTTGTACTTCAATAGGACATAATGACTTAAGTGTAACAAGTGAATATGAAGTTCAAATTCCAATAGATGTAAATAGTTTACAAAGACCTTTAATATTAGATGGATTTATAATGGAAAAAAAATTTAGAAATCTTATTCAGAGAAAAATTTATACATATAATTTCATAAGTGCAGTAATTGCATATTTTGGTAGTTATAAAAATTATGACGAGTATGCAGATGCAGCCAATGATACAACAATAAAAGAATTTATCCAAAAAACATTAGTTAGTTTAAATTCACTTATTGCCAAAGAAACAAAGATTGATTTACAATCCCAAAAAGAATTTTCTTTACAAGCACTTAAAAAGTTTGAGAACCGTGAAATTAAAGATTCTATTTTGAGAAATGCACAACAAGCGATAAGAAAACTTGGTTCCAATGAACGCTTATTATCACCATTAAAATTTGCGAAAAATGAAAGACATTCATTATCGCCATATATTTGCGTGATAGCAGCAGCGATTCATTATGGAATGAAATATGAGGATGTAGATTCTAAGAAAGTGATAGCAGATATTCAGAATACATTTCAAGATAATAAACTGTCAGAAGAATTAGAAACAAAAGTAGACTTGTTTAAAACACAAACACCATTAGAGAAAATTTTAATTAATATCACATATTAGGAGTATTACTAGCAATATTCATCAAAGTGAATAATATTTCTTTATATAAAGAGAAATTTAGTATTTAAAATGTAAATTTATTTGAAAAAAGATAGAAATTTTGTTTTTAAATCATTTTATTTTGATAACCTTTCAGGGATATCTTCATTTTTTCCGAAAAAAGTCACCAAATATGGAATTTTCACATTTTAATAGTTTAATATCATTAAGAGGTCAGATAGACATGCAATGATAAAATTGTTAGAATTGAAGTTAATTTTAAAAAAGTCAAAAAATTGTATATTTAGGATTTTGACGAAACTGGAGACAGGTATATGGAGAACTTAGTATAATGTATGAAAATAGACTTCCATAAAATTAAGAGCAAATGTCAAACAAACACTCTGATAAGGATGTTTGTTTGACATACAGTAATTTAAGAGGTATATTATACTAGAACATAAAACAGTACATGTATTAAATTATTTATTATAGAAAGCTTAATTTACAGAGAATTTCGCGCACTTCCATTGCATTTTTGGCTTCTTCCTCTGTTTCAAAACTGTCGTTTATTAATAATTCTGTTTTTAATGTCTTGTAAAAGGACTCTATTAATGCATTATCATAAGGGTTCCCTGCTCTGCTCATGCTTGAAACTGCACCTATTTCTCTTACTTCATTTTGATATCTTTTACTTGTATATTGTGAACCTCTGTCTGTGTGAATTATTAAACCTTTTAAATCTTTTTCCATTACTATGCTATTTCTAAATGCCTTTAATACAAGTTCTTCATCTATTTTTCCGGAAACATGCCACCCTACTACTTTTCTTGTACATATGTCTAAAAAACTTGCTAAATATATGTACTTCTTTTGCAATGGTATATAGGTTATGTCCCCTACCCATATTTCATTTTTTGCATTAATCTCGCCACTCTATTTTTACTTGTAAACATTCCTCTTTTATTTAATTCCTCTGCTATTCTCGGGCTACCATACAAACCTTTGGAATTCTCATAACTTTCTTTTATCTTTTCGGATAATACTTCTTTTTCTATTGCTAGTTGGCTTTTTCCACGTCTTAAATACGAATAAAATCCCTGTCTTGATACTTCCAAAAGTTCGCATAGCCTTCTTACATTTCCTCTTGATTTGAGTGAATTTATATATTCATATTTTACGATCTTTTTCTTGCTAAGAAGGCATGGAACTTTTTTAATATTTCATTGTCTTTCTTCAATTCTTCTATTTCTTTTTTTAATTTCTCTATTTCATAATCTTTATTTTGTATTTTATTTCCGTTACCGGAGAATGCTTTTTCTCCTAATTCTTTTGATGCTTTAGATATACTCTTTCCTGCTTTTACCTGATTTATTGCTCCTAATTTAAAATTTTGGGGATAACTTTTTCTTTTCATTCTATTACCTCCAGTTTTATTTAGTATACCACTATCTTAATTTCGTGTATACTCTTTTGAGGTAACTCCACACACTCTCTCCTTTTTCAAAACTTCTTTTAATCCCGTACTCTTATACCACAAATTTGCTTTTATTTTTCTTCATTCTTACAAGAAATCTTTTATCGGATTTCCATACCCTGAATATCAAAAGTGCCGCATACGCATAAACAATGGTTATTAATATTAAAGAAATACATAAATTACTATTTTCCAGCATGATTGTTCCAAGTACAGCTCCAAGTATAAATAACAGCCATGTATTCAAATATACCCTTATTATCCCCCATTCGCTTTTTTTCTGTAATATTCTCGAAAAAGCCATCCCCAGATTAAAGACTATTCCGGATATAAAGCTTCTTCCTATCAGACTGTTGCCTATTAACAAATTAACAATATTTTGTATTCCCATTGCTATGCCCAGCGGTACAAAAACTACCCATGCATTATTGTACCTTAATGAAAAAACCACAGCTGTTATAAATAAAAAAAGTTCTAAAACCAATAATATAAACATCCCGGTTTTTCTGTAATATGAAAAGATAATATCTCCTATAAATGCACCGAAAATTAAAAATAAAAAGAGCGAGAAGTACCTAAAACCTGTTCCTAAGTTCAGCTCTCCTATATGCACTCCTAATCTGACTGAATTTCCGCTCATAAACGTAAAAAATAACCCGTTCATTATTATAAAACCGAGTGAATTTATATATCCGTATATAAATGAAAAGATATATGCTATTTTTATTTTATTTTCCATTTCTTACTTCCTTTTCTTTCATAAAAAATAATATTACGCTTAGATTCTAACCTCAAAAAAACAGATCGTATCACCAAAATCACTATTTTCAAAAATTTCGATACAGAATTAAATTCAGTAAAATTTATATTTATTAAACTTAAAGTGAGTATTTCCCAAGTCAGTTGAAAAGTATACCAATTATCCATCTTATGATTTCTTATTTTTCAATACTTCATCCCATACTTCCGTCATTTTCGTCGTTTGAAAATGTCTTAAAAATGTATTGGTTGTCGGCATATCTTCTTTTTTTACTTCTTTTTGTGTTAATCTTCTCCCTTTTTCCTTATACTTTTTATACAATATATTTTTTAATTCTGTTTTTGTATACTTATATATTCCCGGTTTTCTTAGTTTAAATCCTGCTTGTTTTCTCAAATTGTTTATATTTCCAAATCTTAAGGATAAAACTCCCGGTCCATATGGAAAGTCTGAATTTATTAAATCAAGTTCTGATGCTCCATATTCTCCTTTACCTAATTTCAATGAGTATTTTATATACATATCTAACAATTCTTCTTTTGTTTGTACTACTTTACTTGTCTTATATATTTTTGTCTCATTCATTAGTTTTAAAAATTTATTCCAGCTGCCAAAGTGCTGTCATATGGTATCCATTACAATCCCTGTTTCTTTCTTCATTATCTCTGAACCTATTCTTTTATTTGCATATTTTTTCCTCTTCAATCTTCTGTATATCTCTATTATTTCTTCGTCTGTATATGCATACACTACTCTCTTTAATTTTAATATTTCTACCAATTCATCCCAGCTCCACAATTTTTTTACATAAGTCCAGGATGGAACTCCTTCCAATTCGTCTATATCTGTCCTGTATTTTAATTTTCCCTGTTCAGCTTTTTCTCTCAATATTTCCAGTAATTCTTCTTTGTTATATTCTATATATCCTTTAGGCTCTCTTAACCCTAATTTTTCCAAAGCTTTTTCCCAGCTTCCAAATACTTTTATTACTGTTTCCACACTGCAGTATTCTTTTTCTTTTCTAAAGATTTTAATGCTTATTTTCCCATTTTTACTATAACAATCTTTTAACTGCTGACTTATATCTTCTTTGGTCAATTCCTTTTTTAATGATATTCCTGCTCTTTTTAAGGCTTTTTCCCATGAACCAAACCTCAAAGTCACCGTACCAATTGTACAGGTACTTTTATCCGCTACAAAAGTATGGGTATTCATATTTGGATTTTTTTGGTAATGTGCTTTTATTTGAGTTAACAGGTCTTCATCACTGTATATTACTCTCCGTTCCTTTTCCAAACCCAATTTTTCCAAAGCTTTTTCCCAGCTTCCAAATTTTTTTATTACTGTAGTTATTGAACATACTGTTTTATCTTCTATAAAGATTTTTCTCGTTATTTTTCCATTCCTTTTATAATGATCCTGAAGTTGTTTTAATACTTCCTCTTCAGTATATATTGTTTTTCCTGCCATTAGTTCCTCCACAGTATTTTTATATAGTTTAACATAAATTTAGTATTTGTTCAAATTACTGCTTCTCTTCTAATATAAAACAGAACCATTTAGAAATACACAACTGCATGTATCCATCTATTTGGTTCCATTTATTTGTATCTACTTATCTTTCCTTAGATTTTGTTTCGGAAAACTATTATCATTTACTATTTTTTTCTTAGAATACTGCTTTCAGAGAAACTCCCGCTCTGTAATCCCCTTTGTCATTTTCTCCCGTTACATATTCTCCTGTAAGGAATATTCCGTATCTGTTTTCTACTTCCACACCTATAGCTGCCTTGCTTCTTAATGTTCCTTTTTCATCCTCCGGTTTTGAAAGCTCGTGATAATCACTTTCTATTGCTGTTAATCTTGCATATTCTCTCTCATTTATATCTG
Source organism: Fusobacteriales bacterium (assembly GCA_031285605.1). Classification (GTDB taxonomy): domain Bacteria; phylum Fusobacteriota; class Fusobacteriia; order Fusobacteriales; family Leptotrichiaceae; genus Sebaldella. Next base: position 8,776 of record JAITVW010000054.1, read on the forward strand.
CCAGTTCATATTCATATGCCAGATCCAGAGTTCCCTTTAATTTCCATGCTGTATTTACTCCTAAAGGAACTTCCGCCTTAAGCTCTACTCCCGCTCTTGGTTTTACACTCCATGCATCATTTCCGTCTACCTGAAGACTTTCCAGTCCGTCTTCCGTAAAATCAGGTCTTGTCATATATACTGCTTTTATCGCTCCATATGGTGTTATACTTGCATTTTTACCAAGTGCCAATTCTTTCCCGAGAATATTATCACTTGAAATACTGTATACTTCATATCTGCTGCTCATCTCTGATCTTCCGTCCTTTGTCGGCCATATGATATTTCTGTCCATATCATGGAAACTTACTCTTCCTGTAAAATTATTTTTTATTTTCCAGCTGTCCACAGTGTATTTATTATGAAATCCAAGCTGTATTGTATTTACTGTTTCCTCACTGTCATTATTATCCTTCATATCAAAATTAGTATTTGCATATCCCAGCGAGTAGCCAAATGTATGTCTGTATGTTCTTTCTACTTCTCTAAGTGCTGTTACTCCTGTTGTTCTGTAATCATACGGTACTACACCGTCTGTGTCCTCTTTTAATTCACCTTTTCCTGCTATTACATTTATTTTTACATTTTCTTTTGTATTATTTTCCGAATCCTGAAGGAAATTCACGGAATTATCAAATACTGCTTCTATATCCATTTCTCTCTGATTTATATTGGCATATACATTTCCTGCAAGACTTGCCATTACATGTCTCAAATCCTTGTCGGAAGTCAGCCAGTTTGCTTTATTGTATATTTTTAGTGCGTCTCCCGCAGAACCTGAATAATTATTATCCATATTAGCGGCAAAATCTTCATACCATAAGCCTTCAGATAATGTATGGAATAACTTTTTCGTAGCTATAAGATCGATTGATGTTCCGTCATTCTTATTATATGCTGGTGTTATTGCCCACAGAATAGACTGGCTTATTACATCAAAATCATTTATATCCAGTCCCGAAGTAGAAGTAAATGTTTTCAGAAGCTGTATTGCCGTTGCTGTTGTTCCTTCTGCAAAGTCAGGCGTAACCTCTACCAGCATGCCTCTATCTATTTTTCCTCCTGTGAACTTCACTGCATCATATATAAAGTCTATATTCCCCGAACTTATTACAGTAGTCGAAGGATTTTGAAGATCAGGCTTTATTATCAGATTAATCCCGTCAAGAAGAAAATTATTATCTACATTTATTACACCTGAGTTTACTATTGTCGGTTTTGCATAAGACGGCAGCACAGTTCCAGGAAGCTTTTCAGTATATCCATAAAGGCTTGTTGCCGCCACTAATGCACTGGAAACATCTGCTACCGCACTGTCCACATCGTCGGCAAGCACAAGACCGGTTATAGTTCCGTGGTTTTCCAGCACTGAACCGCTTCTCAGCACCACTCCCGCCACACTTGTTCCTAATGCACTTATTGTAGCATTGTTAATTACCTTCGAGCTTGCTTCCGCCATTATACCTACGCTGTTTTCTCCGCTTACTTCTATTAATCCGTTATTTATTAGTGTAGTATTTCTGTTTATAGAAGTTCCTACCGAATTTTTCCCCGATAAGATTATCTGCCCGTTATTAATAACATTATAGCTTCCGCTTCCTTCCACAAGCAGGCCTACTGTATTATCCCCTGAAGAAATTATTTTCCCGTTTACATCATTTATAAGATCGCCGGTCTGACCGTATGAATAAATTCCTATACCACGCTGTCCTATATGTATTTCTCCGTTATTATATATTTTTGACTGATCACCGTAGATTCCTACTGCATATCTGTGGCTTGAATCAGAAGGATCATCAGCTTTGGCAGGATTATAATATGTATCTCCCAATAGTATATCTGCTGTATTTATAATTTCAGAATTTTTACCATATATTCCCACTCCGTAATTATATGCAGCTCCGTTTATATTTCCGCTGTTTGTTATTTTTCCGTCTTTACCATAGAAATAAATTACTCCGTCACCGCCTGAAGATAGTGTCCCGTAATTTTCAAGCTCAGCACCGCTTGTGTAAAATCCTATAGCTTCTGTACCAAGTTTTGCATTGCCGTGATTTATTATTTTTGAGCCTGTACCTTTTGAATAACCAATTATACTGTCGCTTCCCACATTTATATCTGGGGAGAAATTGGTAATAACTGCACCGTTATTGGCATATAGTGCGACTCCGCTCTCTATTACCTGATTTCCGGAAACTATCTTTCTTATTCCATTCCCCACCGATACATCGGCTCCGAGACTCACTGTCCCTGTTCCTCCTGACATATAAATCCCTACTGATGCATCGCCGAGACTAATATTGGAATCATGCGTTACTATTCCTCCTGCTGAATATATTCCGGCAGTATAACTGCCCCCTGTTATATTTCCTGTAGTATTGGAAATATTTACATTCTGTGTTCCGTATATTCCCATTAACATATTGTTTATATCATAAGCAGAGCCCATATTTATATTATTTTCATTTATTATATTAAGTGCTCCGAGAATATTTCCGCTGCTGTCAAGAGTACTTCCGTATATTCCCAGTGAATTAGCTCCTGTTATATTTATAGCTGCCTTGTTTCTTATTGTATATGTTCCGCCGTCATCTACTTTTACAAGTAATCCTTTATTTTCAAAGCTTCCTGCCGATATATCGGCATTTATTGTCGTTGTATTTTCAATATTGGAATTTATTCCTATTATCCCTGTAGAATTAGAGCCTGTTATATTCATAGTACCGCCGAGAAGATTCATCATGCTGTTTTTTACATAAGCACCTTCGGAGTTATTCCCCAGAGTCATTGTTCCCAATGATTTAGCCTCTGCATTTGCCCCAAGAAGGTATACAGCCGAACCTGAATCCATAACCGAGAAATTTTTTCCTCCAAGATCTATTTTACTCTGATCAAGGTAAATTCCTATTTTATTACCCAGAGTTGTTCCATTGGCTGTATACGTTATATTTGTATTATTTTCGGCATAAATCAGTGTACCGCCTTCAGTAGAAAAATTTCCGCCTGAAATTGTCATTGCTGTATTATTTCCGTAAAAAGCTATTCCGCCTTCTCCCACTGAAATATTTCCGCCGGTATTAGTAATGACAGAGTTTCGTCCTCCGTAAACGGCAATAATACTGTTTGTTCCAGAATTATCCACTGTTATATTTCCCGAATTTGTAATTGTAGAATTATCCGTAAATATTCCGAATCCGTTATCAGAAAGATTAATACTTCCCGTATTTGTAATAGTAGTAATCGGTGCTCCCAAAACTCCTGTCGAAGACATTTTCGCATAAATTCCCAAAGCATTTGCCTGAGTAGAGCTTATTGTCCCCGCATTTGTTATACTTCCGCCAAGCTCAAGCGAATCCAGATATATACCAATTCCTGCATAAGGCATCTCTATTACTGCTCCTAAGTCATTTACCATGCTTGTAAGGTTTGTTATACTGCTTTCAGCAAGTATACCAAT
>JAITVW010000055.1 GCA_031285605.1 Fusobacteriales bacterium
ATATTGAAAAAATAAAATATAAAATCGGAGAAAATGATGTTCCGAATTTGCGTGCAGTAATAAATTTTGAAGAGAACGGCAGTAAAATACAAAGAGAATGGTTCGGCATAGGAGGAAAAATTCATACCGGAAAGTCAATAGTAATGCAAATTTCCTATATATTAAAAAATATAGAGGAGAATGAGCTGAATTATAGTTTTGATATAAAGAATAATTTTTTGGAAAACAAAGCTGATATTCTGGAAATAAATATAGACAAGGGTGACAAAAATATAAGCTCGATTGATTACGGAGTATATGAATTTTATGAAAATGCCGACGGAACTTATTATATGAATGCCAAAGATGTGTTACTGGACGGAGTACTCACGATAAAATATGAGCAGGCAGGGTGAATTTATGAAAAAAAAAGAGACAAAGTATTCTCTTGAGAAAGAAATAAGAGAAGCGCTTGCTTCGGGCAGAAGTCAGCAAAGCGTTTATAACACTCTGAAAGACGGGAATGATGACAGAGTTCTTGCTGATAAAGTGGCTGAGTATCTTCCACTCGAGGTAAGAAATAAGACAAAATATTATAACTGTATAATTATATTTCTGTTAGTAATAAATTCAGTGTTAAGCATGAATTTTCTGGTGATTGTACTCGCCTTTTTTCTGTTTTTTTATCTGAAGGAAGGAAATGGTTTTGGATACAGAATTATGTTTTTATTTTCTCTTTTGAATATAATGTATGCATTTTATACAGATAAAACGGATATTATTTTTGTGAAAACAGTATTGTGGGTATTACTGGGAATGTCGGGAATATTGTTTTATAAACTCGTATTTACTAATAAGACAATATCAGGAAAAGTAAAAAAAGATAAAAACGATAATTATATATTTTTAAATTAAGGTGGTATTATGAGAGTAGTAGCTGGAAGTGCCAAAAATAAAAGACTGAAAACCAAAGAAGGAAGAGAGACAAGACCCACGCTTGAGCGTGTGAAAGAGGCTGTCTTCAGTATAATAAGCGATGAAATAACAGACAGCAGCTTTCTGGATCTGTACGCAGGTATCGGGAGCATAGCAATAGAAGCTTTAAGCCGCGGAGCGAGAAGAGCGGTATTAATAGAGCAGGACAAAGAAGCACTTAGAATAATTATAGAAAATATAAATAACTGTGGTTTTGAAAATATATCAAGAGCATATAAGAATGATGTAATTCGTGCATTGGAGATATTGCAGAGAAAAGGCGAGCTGTTTGATATAATATTTTTGGATCCTCCGTATAAGGAAAATATATCATTTGATACACTGAAAAAAATTTCAGAGTGTAAGGTTTTAAAAAAAGAGGGAATTATCATCTCAGAACATGGAAATTATGAAAAGCTCCCTGATGAGATAGGTGACTTTGTTAAATATGACGAAAGAGATTATAACAAAAAAATTCTGTCTTTTTACAGATATAAATAAAAATTTGAAGAGGTGATTTTATGTCAGCAAAGAAAAAAAACTTTGAGGAAAGAATACTGGAAATTGATGAAATAATAGAAAAGCTTGAGGCAGGTGAATTATCTCTGGATGATTCCATAAAAGAATATGAAAAAGCAATAAAGCTCATAAAGGAATCAGAGACACTTCTTGAAGCTGCTGAGGGAAAAGTAATGAAGGTGCTGGAAAAAAATAATGATGTAGTATTAGAGGAGTTTGAGTAATGCTGAAAATATATTTAAAAGAAAAAAGAGAGATTTTTGAAAAATATCTGCAGGAAAAAATGACAGAGCTGAAATATCCTGAAAGATTGGCTGAATCAATGATTTATTCGGTGATGAACGGGGGGAAAAGATTAAGACCGGTTCTTATGTATATGGTAGCGGATATATTTAATGAAGATTACAGCAAGATAGAAGATACAGCAGCAGCACTGGAATGTATACATTCGTATTCACTTGTACATGATGATCTTCCGGCTATGGATGATGATACATACAGAAGAGGAAAGCTCACTACCCATAAAAAATTCGATGAAGCTACGGCTGTTCTTGCCGGTGATGCTTTGCTGACTTATGCTTTTTACGTGATTTCCGCTTCTGAAAAAATAGAAAATTCCGGAAAAGTAAATATAATCAGAATTTTGTCAGATTATTCAGGAATAAAGGGAATGGTCGGCGGGCAGTATGTTGATATGGAATCTGAGAATAAAGAAATATCTTTTGATACTCTGAAATATATACATAGTCATAAAACAGGGAAATTATTAAAGGCTGCGGTGGAACTTCCTTTAGAGGCTTTGGCCATAGAAGGAAAGCAAAAAGAAGTTCTTCTGGAGTATTCTGAATTAATAGGAATTGCTTTTCAAATAAAAGATGACCTTTTGGATATAGAAGGGGATTTTGAAAAAATCGGGAAAGAATCAAGTGATGAAAAGAATAATAAGACTACTTATCCAAAGCTTTTCGGTCTGGAAAAAACAAAGGAAATTCTGAATGATTATACTGAAAAAGCCAAGCAATTAATAAGAGAAAATTTTGAGAATGCTGAAATTCTGGCAGAGCTGGCAGATTATATCAGTAACAGGGGTGAGTGATATGAAAATACGGAATACTTTCTTTCTTTTTTTATTTATGCTCGGGATAACATCATGCAGAACTGTTGTAAATTATGAAAGAATAGTAAATACAGGATATAAGGAAACAAAAGAATATAATACCTATGCTGTGGAAAATGGTATAGAGCTTCTGGAGAAAAAAGACAAGGTCTATTTTAACAGTCTCTCTGAAAGTGAAAAAGAAGAGATATTTCCTGAAGATTCTGAAAAACCCGGAGCTGT
>JAITVW010000028.1 GCA_031285605.1 Fusobacteriales bacterium
CTTTCATGCATTCTCGAAATATCCCACGAGTTAACAACTCTTTCACCGTTATACTCTTTTGCTGTTATTTCTGTATTATTAATTCTTACTAATTTCATATATATCACTTCCTAAAATAATTTTAAACTTGGTACTTTGGGATTTATATAACAATATTTTTTATAAAATTCTAATCTTTTATATCCTGCTGCATATAATACCCCTATTGCCAATGAAAAATGTTTTTGTTTTATCAATAATTGCTTGAAATAAAATTGATACTCTGTATATGAATTACATTTTTCACATTTATGGCATAATTTCCAAATTTCATAAGCTTCATATTTTAAGTCTTTCGACCATAAATCAATTTGTATTTTTCTTTCTGCTTTTAGATTTAAATATCCCAAAAATATTATATAAACCGATATACAAAAAGCATTCAAAAAAACTACTCCTACTATTGTTTTTATCATCTTTCCTCCTTTTATTTTAATAAAAATAAGTTTTTATAAAGTATTGCATAAAATAAAAATAAAAATGCATACCCTATATTTAAATATTCCTCTTTTGTTAAACATCTATATATATCGAATAAAAAATATACAGTTGTTAAAATTATCAGCATTATTCGTAAACTTTCATTCTGTAGATTAAAAATGAAAAAAATTATTAGTGCTATTGCCAAAATACTGTCGCATATACTTTCAGTAAAATAACCTACTCTATTTCTATTAATTACTGGACTAAAAACCATAATTAATAAAATCCAATACATATATAAATTCATTTTATCAACTCCCGTATTTTTCATATATTTCCCAACCGTTTTCATTTAAATATTTAATCAGTGTTTTTTCCTGCTTAAAATATTTTGTATAATTTTTACTGGTTTGGATAGAATAAATCTTTGCGTTTATTTTAAATTTAGTAAGAAAAACTCCTTTTTTATTTTCTTTTTTTTTCCTAATATGATCTTTTATTTGTTCTAATATACTCATGATAATAACCTTTCTATTCTTTCATAAATACAAGCCAGTGTGTCTTTGCTCTCTTATTCCCAAATAACGGCTTATATTCAATTATTTTAAGTATTTCAGATAGTTTTATCTGATCTTCATTCCATTTGAAAATTAAAGTTCCATATGCTTCTAAAACTCGCATACATTCTTTAAAACCCTGTTTTATATCTTCTTTCCAATTTTGATCTAATTTACCATATTTTTTAGCAAGCCAGCTTTTTTGTCCTGCTTTTAATAAGTGCGGCGGGTCAAATACAACTATTTTAAAAGAGTTGTTCGGAAATGGAATATTTCGGAAATCTCCAATTATATCCGGTTTTATTTCAAGCTTTCTACCGTCGCATAGAATATCAGAAAATTCTCTGATATCCATATAAACAGTATCTTTCCTTTCTTTATCAAACCAAAACATTTTCGACCCACAGCATACATCAAGAATCTTTTTCATACTTTCCTCTCATAATTTCATTTGTTCGCCAGTTAAACCGTACTTCCGGTTCTCCTGTTCTTCTTCTGCAATTTTTATTTCTTTATTGATGTTATCAAGCATTTTCAAAGCTTTTTCTATTTTGTGTTTATACTCATCACGCTTTTTACTTTTTTCGACTAAATAAGCACTTAATTGTAAATCTGATAAAGCTTTTAAATTCATATTTTCTCCAAGAATTCATTTAATTTTCTTATTTCATTATCATATATAAATTGATAATGTTTTTGTATTAAAGTAAGAACTTCTTTTATATCTTCGTTTGAATTTACTGGAACAATCAAGTTAAAACTATGACCTTTACGAGTCCAAAATATCATTACTCCTATAGCATCTTGTATTTTATCTTGAAATTCATAATCTGGATAATATTCCCAACCTGTTATAAGATTGTATTCGTAATATTCTTCTTTAAAAGAATTATAATTACAAAATTTTTTTAAAGAAATTTCTAAATGTTCAGCATTCATATTCCAACCATGATATTTTTCAGGTATTTTCACTTTCATCACTCCTTTTTAAAATTGCTTCTCTTATTTCTTGAGTTGTTTTTTTATATCCGAAATTTATAGTACCAAGACTACCACCTCTGTTTTTTCTTATTAACAACTCAAGTTTTACATGTTCCAAGTTCTTTATTTTTTCGTCGTCGCTGTAATACTCATCACGATATAAGAAGCAAACAGTATTACAAGCTTGTTCTATTCCGCCGGAATCTCTTAAGTCGGAAATAACTGGTCTTTTATCTGCTCTTTGTTCAACTTGACGGCTTAATTGTGCCAAAATCACAATACATAATTTCAATTCTTTTGCAAGTAACTTTAGTCTATTTGCCATATACTCAACTTCATCATTTTTATTATTATGACCTTTTGAATGCATAAGTGTTAAATAATCAATAATTACAAGTTTAAAATTATTTTTTTCATGCATACGTCGTATTTTTTGAATAATTAAATTGAAATTATTGTCATCGCAATCAAGTATTTTAAAATTAAGGGCTTCAAATTTATGGAGTATATCTGTTACTTTCTTAGCTTCTAAAGTATCAGGGCATTTTTTAGTAAGTTTAAATAGTGAAACATCACTCATACTTGCAAGTATTCTATTTGTTATGTCCGGTATACTCATTTCCAAATTAACATACAAAACATTATGTTTTCTTGCTGTTTTATACATTAAAGATAATCCAAAAGCAGTTTTACCCATTCCTGGTCTTGCCCCTATTGCGATTAAATTACCCTCTCCAAATATGAAGTGATTGTTTAAACCTGCAAACGGTGTTTCTATTCCGTCAAGTTCTTTCTTTTGAAGTCTTTCCCACCATTCATTCAAAAGAATTTTTGTATCAAATTCTTTATTTTTTTCATTCTCATTGTCCTCAAAACTATCAACTACAGAAATTATTTTCTGTATTTTTTCTTCTGATTGTGTTTCTTCTTGAAATATTTCACTTATTTTATCTGTTAAAACTGTACTTCTATATTCTTCTTTCAACTTATTTATTGCGGTCGGCAAATAAACTACATTATCAGAAAGTTCAGTGAATTCAAATAATTCCTCCGTTTTCATATTCAGATAGTTAAAATCAAATATAGAGTACTCATCAAGAATTTTAAGCATTTTATCAAAAATATCTCTATTTCTTTTATCAAGAAAATATTCCCTTTTCAGTCCTTTTTCAATTGATTCTTCAAGCATTTTAGGAACAATAATGAACTTACCTAATATTGCCTTTTCAAGTATCATTTCGCCTCCTAAAACCCAAACTCTGACTTTATTTTTTCTTCATCTTCAACTTTTATTTCTGCTTTTATATCTGAAATTACAGAAAAATTTTTATAATAGCCATTTAAGGACCGTCTTATTTGTTCAAAATCTTTTGATTTATTAAAAAAACCCTCAATATTAGCATTTTTCATTTTGTCATGTTGGCTTATTATATCTATTGCTTTTATGATTTCTACTAACGAAAATGTTTTTATTGCTAAGTTAATATTTTCTACAGGCGGGTAATCATATTTCGGTAACCCTTTTTCTTTCCAAAAATTTTCAATTTCTTTTACTTGAAAATTTTCATTTTTAGAATGTGGGATATATTCTTTATTTTTATTATTATTTATTCTTATTGTTTTATTCTTATTTGTTGTTAATTTTTCACAATCTTGTTTGTTAATTTTTGACATACCAGTTTGTAAATTTTTAACAAACTTGTTTGTAACATCTTTTTCAGTTTTTAAAAATTCAACTATTTTGTCATGATTAAGTTTATAAAATCTTTTAGCTGGAACGCTTTTTAATTTTGTAATTATAAATCCTGCATTTTCTAAGAGATTTAAGGCTTTTGTTTGTTTGTGTCTTGTAAGTGTTGTATCTTCTTCAATACTTTCAATTGTGTTATAAAAAAAGCCTTCTTTATCAATTTTTTCTTCTTCTTCAAAATATTTTTCTTTACTTAT
>JAITVW010000049.1 GCA_031285605.1 Fusobacteriales bacterium
CTGATTTAATTCTATAATAAAACCGCTGAATTTCCAGCGGTTTTCATCTTTATAAGAAATTATTTTTATAATACACTTTCAAGAAAATTTCTTGTTCTTTCATGTTTCGGATTGGTAAATATGTCATCGGGAGATCCTTCTTCCACGATCTTACCATCTGCCATGAATATTACTCTCTTACATACTTCCTTGGCAAATCCCATCTCATGTGTAACCACTACCATGGTCATTCCGTCTTTTGCCAGATCTTTCATAACCTGCAGTACTTCCCCGACCATTTCCGGATCAAGTGCCGAAGTAGGTTCATCAAAAAGCATTACTTCAGGATTCATGGCAAGAGCTCTTGCTATTGCTACCCTCTGTTTCTGTCCTCCTGAAAGACTTGACGGATAGACATCCTGTTTATCAAGGAGTCCTACTTTATCAAGCAGTTCTCTGGCTACTCTCTTTGCCTCTTCCCTTTTCATTTTTCTTAATGTAACAGGAGCAAGGGTTATATTATCTATCACTTTTAAGTGCGGAAATAAATTAAAAGACTGAAAAACCATCCCTATTCTTTCTCTTAATTTATCTATATTAAGTTCATTCCCTGCTATATCAAAATCATCAATATATACATGTCCGTCTGTGATTGTCTCCAGTCCGTTCAAACATCTTAAAAATGTACTTTTTCCTGAACCTGACGGTCCGATGATACTTATTACTTCTCCCTGTTCCACATCTACATTAAGCTTGGTCAAAACTTCATTATCACCAAATTTTTTCGTCAAATCAACTGTTTTTATCATACATTTAATTTCTCCTCAATTTTGCTGAATACAAAAGAAAGTACCTTTATTATAACATAATACATTACACCAATAATCAGATATGTTTCAAAATACTTATAATTTGCCGCCGATATTGTTTTTCCATTTCCTGTTAATTCCGGTACACCTATAATTGTCAAAAGCGATGTATCTTTCAGTGAAATTATAAACTGATTTAATATCGCCGGAATCATATTCTTTACCGCCTGAGGAAGAACAACCTTTCTCATGGCATGCTTATAAGGAAGACCCAGACTTCTTGCTGCTTCCATCTGCCCTCTGTCTATTGCCTGAATTCCTCCCCTGAATATCTCGGCCATGTAAGCTCCTGCATTCAGACTGATAATGATAACCCCGGCTATCTCAGCACTCATACCTGTAGGAAACCAGATTTTTATAAGAGGATTTACAATAAGAGGCACTAAAGCAAGATAAAAGAAGAAGGCCTGTACGATCAAAGGAGTTCCTCTTATTATATCTATATATTCCTTAGCCAGAAACTGTAAAACTTTTATTACTATGTTATAAAAATTCTTTTGCTTTGTGGTAAGTGATCTCAAATATCCTATACCTATTCCTATTAAAGTAGAAAAAATCAATGAAAAAAATGTAATTATCAACGTTAGACGAAGACCGTCCAAAAGCTCCTTATGCGAACCTGCTATTATTTCTATTACATTCTGTATAAAACTCATTTATTTTTCTGCCTTCCCTGTATATTTTTCTAATATTTCCTGATATTTTCCGCTTTCTTTCAGCTTTTTAAGCCCGTCATTAAATTTCTGCAATAATTCCTGATTTGCACCTTTTTTCACTGCAAAACCAAACTGTGCAGTATTCAGTCTTTCTGTTGCTATTCTTAACTGTACAGGATTCTGCTGTGTAATCGCATATGCTATTACAGGAAAATCATCAAATGCCACATCTGCCTGCCCGTTTATTACTGACTGTATCATTGTTGATGTATCCTCGAATACTGTAATTTTAGCATTATATTTTTCTTTTACCGATTCCGCATATTCGGCACCTGTTGTTCCTTTTTTCACTGCTAATCTTTTATCTTTAAAATCATCCGGCGAGTTTATATCAGTATTATCTGCTTTTACTATACCTACAATTCCTGTATCATAATAAGGAGCAGAAAAATCCACTGTTTGCCTTCTCTCATCGTTAATTGTCATGCCGGCTATAGCACCGTCAAGCTGTCCCGACTGAACTGCCCCTATGATACCGCTAAAATCCATATGTTTCCACTCTACTTCAAATCCTTCGATTTTCGCTATTTCATTTACTATGTCTATATCTATTCCTTCATATTTTCCGTCTTTCTTAAATTCAAAAGGAGCAAAAGCTACATCCGACCCTATAACATATTTTTTTACTTCTTTATTGTCTGCTTTAGCTTCTGTTGCTGTACCTTCCTGCTTTGCTTCTTCTTTTTTATCTGAACCGCAAGACAGCATTAACATAAATAATGATAATATTGTAACTAATTTCAATATTTTACCTTTCATAAATTACCTCCTAAATCTTTCTATCCAAACTATATTATAAAGTAATTTTATCACATACGCCAACAACTGTCAAAACATTAAATATATAAGATATATATCAATTCATTATTTTATTTCATTGTTTAATGTTTACTTTTTATTGTACACAGCTGATATCTTTTGTCATGTAAATACTGTATTACTATATCTGTTTTAAATTTTTCTGTTTTCCCGATTTTTTAAATTATTTTCATTATCAAATTTTACTATATTATATGCTTTTTTCAAATCAGGATTTTTATACTGCTAAAATAAAAACAGCACCGGAAACGTCCGATACTGACTGTGTATATTCATTTCATGTTTATTCCTTCTTTTGAATCTTCCGGTGATACACAATCCGGACATACTGCTGTTTCATATTTACTGTCATTTTTTACACTTGCAAATACTTTCATGTCCTGTACTTTTTTGCAATTCAGACATCCAAGATTTTTAATACTGTAATTCCCAAAATGATTTTCCATATTTTCACCGCCTTTATCCAATATCAATAATACCTAATTAATCATAAAACTTTTGTCATGCTTAAAATAAAATTTCTTTAGCTCCATAATCAAATTACCGCTTATATTCTGCGGAATAATTTTATTGCTTTCATTATAGGAAAAACTCTTAAAATTAACTTTTTTCATATTATTATAATATGCTACTATTGAAATAAATTTATCTTCTTTCTTAATCTCAATCATATTTCTGGAAATGATCTTCATTAATTCATATTCATAAAATTTACATATTTCATCCAGCTGATTCATTTAAAAGCCTCCTTTTTTAATTCTATATACAAATATTTTATCATATCTATTTATATTTGTATACAATTTTTTTTATTTTTTAGTAAATCTTTTCATAATTTTATTTTTTATTCCTTAATAATTTTTTTTATTTTTAAAAATGGGTGGCGTATTTGGGTTTTGTAATGCCTGACCGTTTAACTGTTCTACTCTTTTTCCTCTTCCCGAATGGACTTATGTCAATAATTTGGACACATTTTTCTTGTCTGTTAAGATATTTTTTTCAAGTACTCTCTTGGTGATAAATATCCTAATTTTTTTTGGATTCTCCTCGTATTATAGAAGCCTTCTATATACTCAAACAAATATTGCTTTAATTCTACGAAGCTTTTCGCTCCTAATTCATATATCAATTCTTTTTTTAATACTGAATGAAAACTTTCTATGCTCGCATTATCATACGGATTTCCACGTCTTGAATACGATTCTACTATTCCTGCCTCTGTTAATTTCTTTCTGTAACTTTTTGACGTATACTGACTTCCTCTGTCTATATGAATTATACTCCCTTTTAATTGTTTCAACGGTAATTTTGATAAACTTTTTAATACCAGTTCTTCTTCCATTTTTTCTCCAAATTCATAGCTTAAGATTTCATTATTATATAAATACATGTAACTTGCCAGATAACACCATCCTTTATCTTTTGTTTTTATGTACGTTATATCTCCTACTAGTTTTTCATATCTTTTTTCACTCTTAAAGTTTCTGTTCAGTCTATTCTCTAACTCCTCTACATTTCTTCCTACACTGCATTTATACTTATATTTTTTCCTCACTATTGAGATTATTCCCATTTCATTCATTAATTTCTGGATTCGACGTTCACTTATTCTTTTTCCCTTTTTCATTAATTCTGCTTTTATTTTTGGACTTCCATATCTTCTATTACTTAAAATCCATATTTCCTGTATCTCTTCTTTCAATTCTTCTCTTTCTTGTCTTCTCTTACTCTCTTTTGGCTTTTTACTCCTATAGTAACTGCTCCTTGACAATTTCAGTAAAAATGCACTTCTTTTTACGTTTTTTCTCTTTAATTCCAGTTTTCCTAATATTTCTTTTCTCTTTGATTTGTGAATATGGCTAAGGCATTTTTTTAGATATCATTATCTTCTTCCAGTTCTTTTACTTTCTTTCTTAATTCCAGTAATTCCTTATAGCTGATTTCTTCTCCTTCTACTTTTCCTATTTTTTTACTTAATTTTATCCAACTTCCTATACTCTGCTTACTTATGCCATATTCACGTGATAGCTGGGCTATACTTCTCCCTTTTTTGTGTAATTCCACTATGGTTGCCTTAAATACTTTATCATATCTTTTCGCTTCCTTCATTTCGGACACCTGCCTTTTCTTCTTTAGTCTACACAATCAAGACTTTTGTGTCCAATATTTTATACTAACACCAACTCTCTCCTAAAGCTATTTGTGATACATCTAAGATAAATACATCTTTTTTCCTTCTTTTGACTGATTTCCGTTTATATATCCTGAACCTTCTCCCGTAGCTACCAATACAACTTCTACATCTTTTCCTGTCATATACTTTATATAATCTTTTGTCAGCTGTTCTATTTCTGCGGAATTAAACATATTATACAAGGATAATATCAAATTAATGGCATTATCCTTTCAAAGAATATTTAGAAATAG
>JAITVW010000116.1 GCA_031285605.1 Fusobacteriales bacterium
CTCAGTGTATTTATTGATTTCTTAAATAACTTTGTCACTATTTCTATATAGCCTTTTCTACCAACTTCTTCTCTTATATGCCCTACTGCCATTCCTCTGAAACATGATCTTTCATAATCTGTAGCTCGTAGTGATGTCATTGCTGTTACCTGCTCTCCTGTTGCTTCACTTGGGTTTATTAGATAAACTCTTAAATGCTGTAATATTAACTTCATATTTATTCCCATAATTTCCCTCCGCCGTTTCATCTCTTGATTTTTAAAAAAACAACATCTTTAAAATATTAATTTAATTACAGTTTTACCTATACTTCTATTACTATTTCAAAATATTGTTTTTTTCTAATATTGTGTTTTTCCTTTGATTTATTATATAATTCCCTTTGCTTATTGTCAAGGATTTATTACATCTATATTATTTTTTTATGGCTGTATCTTTTTACTTTTTGAACTATAATTAACATATTTAATACCTGAAATAAATTTTGCATAAGTTTAAATCCTTTATATTTAGTTTACACAAAAAAAGAATTCCTGCTTATGCAATTTTTTTTGATTATTTCAATTTATAACCTAAAAAAAATGCACCTCTATTTGTTAGAATTGTCTAACCTTTTGAGATACATTCATTTATTTTTATATTTTACTTCCCTGTTTGCAGCTGTCTGTAATTATATATAAAAGCTCTTGCCAAATCATATTCAAACGGTGAATTCATATCGCCATATTTGAATTTCACCATTGCACGTGCATTTAGCCCTTGTACAGTAGTTTTAGCAGGCAAAAATACATTTTTTTCTATCCCTGCTTCATAAATTGTATTATCAAAAATTTTTTTCTGTACTTCTCCGGAAACATAACTGTCTACTATCATTCCTACTCCGTCTCTCACTGTTGTAGGTCCCGTAAGAGGCACTACCAGATAAGAACCGGGATTTACACCATATACTCCCAAAGTTTCCCCGAATGTTTCGGGATCATTTTTTAGCCCCGCATGTTTAGCAACATCAAATATTCCTCCGATACCTATTGTACTGTTTATAGCAAAACGTCCTATTGAATTCAGGGCTTTATCCGGTCTCAGCTGTAATATTGAATTAAATGTAGTTGTTATTTCTCCCAGATTTATAAAGAAATTATTTATCCCTGTTCTGACAGGCTTCGGAACAAAAGCAGTATATACACTGGTAATCGGTATATATACATAATGGTCTACTTCTGTATTAAAAGCATACATTCTTCTGTTAAACGGCTCCAGACTATCATCAATATCTGTAAATTTGAATATCTTGTCCGCTATTATATAATCTTCGTCAGGGTATTTTATATTACTTGCCAGAATTCCAAAGTCATCTTTTGGAATCACAACATAATTTTCTATCTTTTCTACTTTTCCTTTATCAATGACCAAATCCGGTTCAGTTTCTTCATTAACAAAATATTTGTCAGAATTTGAAATTTCTATTTCATCTGTAAATTCTTCATATATATTATTTTTATTAAATTCTACTTCTATCTGATCAGCATGGCTGCCGGAAAAAGCAGTATTCAAACCCATGGATGCCGATAAAAGACAGCCAACCAATATAAATTTCTTCATTACTACTCCTCCTTTAGCTTTTCCAATAATATTTTATTGATTTCTTCATGCCATAATATTCCGGTATGTCCTCCATACGGAAAAAATACCCTGTTTTTAAAAGTTCTTCTTATATAAGCAATGTCAGTCTGATCTATCAGTATATCATCCAGTGATGTAACAAAAATAATATCTTCATTATGTGTTCTTATAAATTCTTCACTGTTTTTCATAGAAAATGTCATAAGGAAATCATCATAACTTCCGCTGAATTTTTCATTTTTTACTAAATACGGATATAATATCTCAGAAGCATATTCATCATATGATATTGATAAACCATCCAGAAAATAATTAGTTATACTGTCAAACCTTGCAGGAACTTTCCCTGATTTTATCAATCTTCCTCCGCCGTTAAACACATCACCGGTAAACGTAAGATTTGCCGAATAAACTCTGAACAAAAGTCCGGTAAGTATTCCTAAATCTCTGTCAGATAAATCCAGACCTTTCATTAATTCAGGAAGATTATTCATATCAAAATTAGCCAGCTTTATATTTTTGTTCCTTAACATTTTTTGAAATATAGAATCAAAATATTTCTCTATTCCTTCAGCATCGTATATTCCGTTTTTCACAAGGTATCCGTCCAAAATCCGAGAAGCCTTGAATATATCCACAGGACTGTTTAACAGCAATGATTTTTTGATTCCTATTTTCTTCTGTTCACTGTCATATTCATGGAGAAGCAAAGACTGAAAACCTCCAAGACTGTATCCTGTAACATATATGTCAGATACCTTCATAGTACCGGAATACTTTGAAATAATCCCCTGTAATATGTTATATACATCCTTTACATCATCTTTAAGATACCCCGAATAGTTATTCCGTCCCTGACTTACTATAAAAGGCAGTGTACTTGTGGAACTTACGGTTATTACATTATATCCGTTATCATTAAACATCATTCCCAGATACATCGACAGCGAACTGTCATATGTAGAGCCTGTTCCTGATATAATTATCATCAGCGGAGCTTCCTCCTTCTGTATCCAGATATTATAATCGTAATTTGTCCATTTTCTCAATATTTCAGGCATATTCTCCCTTGTTGCTTTTACATGATCTTTTTTAGGCAGCTTTGCTTTATTAAATTTATACCAGTCTTTTGAAGGTGTTCCAAAAACAGTTGCCATAAGCGGGCTGTTTTTATATGGATAATTCTTGGCTGCTTCATATACATCATCATTTTCAGCACTGAATGAAATGACAGAAAACATAAATACCATTACTGTCAAAATCAATTTTTTTAACTTCATACTCTAACTCCTTATATATCTATTTTTTATTTCCTGAAACTAATTTATATTATATCATTTTTTATATTCTAAAATAAAAAATAATTAAACTATAAAATATTCTATATATGTATCTTACACCTGCAGATAAATAATCAATATTTATATATCCACACTTACTATTCTCGACTCGCCTATTTCCTTATTCATAGTTACTCCGTAAAGTCTGTGAGATCCTTTCATTGTTTCTTTATTATGCGTAATAAGAATAAACTGAGACTTATTTGTAAATTCATTT
>JAITVW010000146.1 GCA_031285605.1 Fusobacteriales bacterium
TAAATGAAGGGCAGGATTTCAGAGTAATAGTAGATTATGCACATACGGATAACGGACTTGAAAATATACTGGAAACTGTGAGAAAAATGACTGAAAACAGAGTAATAACAATATTCGGAGCAGGCGGAGACAGAGATAATACCAAGAGGCCGAAGATGGCAAAGGCAGCTGCAAAGTACAGCGACTTTATAATTATAACTTCTGATAATCCCAGAACCGAAGATCCTGCGGAGATAACAAGACAGGTGGAAAAAGGACTCACAGATATAGATTTTCCAAAAGATAAATATACAGTAATTGTAGACAGAGAACAGGCAATAAAATACGGAATAGAAATGTCAGATGCCGAAGACAGCCTTCTTATAGCAGGAAAAGGGCATGAAGATTATCAAATACTCGGGCATGAAAAGATCCATTTTGACGACAGGGAACAGTCCAGAAAATATTTGAAGAAATAATTCAAAATTGTGTAATAATACCTGAAATAATCAATTGACAGATATATAAGGCAGAATTCTATAAAACACCAGAAAACACAAAAATATAAACTATATATATGTTTTATAGAAAAATTATATATATAGTTTATGCAAGTGAAATAAAGGATTGCCTGTTTTGTCAAGGGGGTATTTAACAAATAGGCTCTTTTTTTTATTGTTTGAGTATGGTAAAATTACTACAATGAAAAACACAGGTATATAGATTATATTTTAAATATAAATAGCAGGAAAAAGATAATAAGATTTCAGAGGAGGAATTTAGTGTGGAAAATTTACAAAAAGTAAAAGAAGTAAAAATAAGTGATAAAATAACAATAGGGAATTCCAGAATAACCCTGCTTGCAGGACCATGCGTTATCGAATCGGAAGATCTGGTTATGGAAGTAGCGGGAAGACTAAAGGAAATTACTGATAAATCTGGTATAAATTTCGTGTTTAAGTCATCTTTTGATAAGGCTAACAGGACATCAATACATGGATTCAGAGGTCCGGGGATAGAAAAAGGACTGGAAATACTGAATAAAGTCAAAGAAAAATACGGAGTTCCGCTCGTAACGGATATTCACGAGCCATGGCAGTGTGAAGTAGCAGCAAAAGTAATAGACATTATACAGATACCGGCATTTTTATCAAGACAGACTGATCTGCTTGTAGCAGCTGCCCGGACAGGCAAAGCTGTTAATATAAAGAAAGGACAGTTTTTGGCACCTTGGGATATGAAAAATGTAGTAAGCAAGTTTGAGGAAGCAGGAAATACTAACATTATGCTTTGTGAAAGAGGAGCTTCATTCGGATATAACAATCTGGTGGTCGATATGAGAAGTCTGCTGGAAATGAGAAAATTCGGATATCCTGTTGTTTTTGATGCTACACATTCGGTGCAGATACCGGGTGGTAAAGGAAACGCTACAGACGGAAACAGAGAATATGTTTATCCGCTGATGAAGGCAGCTGTATCAATAGGAGTAGATGCTGTATTTGCAGAGGTTCACCCTGATCCTGACAAGGGAATGTCTGACGGACCGAATATGCTGAGATTAGATGATATGGAAGAGATACTTACAAACATTTTGAAGATAGATGATTTAGTAAAGAACCAAGAAATTTAGGAGGAATAAGATGAAAAAGAAGGTATTGCTGACACCCGGTCCCACTAATATTCCGGAAAATCTTCTCGGAGTACTGGGAACTGACATAGTACATCACAGAAAAGCAGACTTTCATAATGTTATGAAAGAGCTGAATGAAAATTTAAAGAAGATTTTTAAGACCAAAGAGAATGTATATGTATTGACGTCATCCGGAACCGGTGCAATGGAGGCAGCGGTAGTGAATTATTTCTCCAAAGGCGAAAAAGTACTTGTAATAAATACCGGATACTTTGGTGACAGATTCAGGAAAATAGCCGGAATCTACGGACTGGAACCGATAAATCTGGAATATGAGTTTGGTGAATCATATAAACTGGAGGATGTAAAAAAAGCTTTGGTTGAGAATCCTGACATAAAAGGAATTTTTATGACTCACAGCGAGACTTCCACAGGTGTTCTTAATAATGTAAAGGCAGTGGGGGAGCTGACCAAAGATATGGATATTCTTTTGGTAGCAGATACCATCAGTGGGCTTGTAGCAAATGATTTTGACTTTGACGGCTGGAACATAGATATAGCAGTAGCAGGAAGCCAAAAAGCATTTTTGATACCTCCCGGACTGGCATTTCTTGCGATGAGCCAAAAAGCAAGAAAAGCTGCGGAAAAGTCAGATATTCCCAAATATTACTTTGATATAAAACAAGCTGAAAAAGCTTTGGAAAGTAAAAGTGAAACACCTTATACCCCGGCCATAGGTCTTATAATTGCAGCAAATGTTTCCTGCAGAATTATAGTGGAAAAAGGAGTAGAGAACATAGTAAGGGAAAAGTATGAACTTAGAAAGTATATTGAGCAAAAGCTTTCCGAACTGGATTTCAAAATTCTTGTAAAGGATGAGGAAAATAGAAGTAATACTTTGATCTCTGTAGTAAAAGACGGCATAAAGATAAAAAATGTAATCAGGAGCCTTGAAGAAAGAGGCTATACAGTAACAGGAGGAAAGGGAGATTTCGAGGACAGTCTTATGAGAGTGGGAATACTCGGGGAATTTTCCAAAGAGGATATAGATGAATTTCTTACTGTTCTTATTGAAGAGTTGGAAAAGCAGTGATCCTATATTAGTGAGAGCTTTTGAAAAAAATATAAGTATATTAAATAAAAACAAAAAATAAAGGAGAGAAATATGTTAAATGAATTTTCGCTGAGCAGAGGAAGAGCAATGATAAATTTTACTCTAAAATACTGCGATACATCAGAAAAATTACTGGACAGCTACGGGTTCAGAAAAGTAGTGGAAGTTTTTGTAAAAAGGCTGAAAAAGAGAGAAGGACTAATATACAATTTTTATCTTGACGCTTTTCATACGGATGATGCTTTGAGTGATGCAATGATAGAAGTATTTAAGCTTCTTACTGTCTTTGATATAGAGGAAGTTTTGAAAGTAGATAATAAATATTCTGTATTTTTTGAGGATAAAAGTCTGTTTATAGAATTAATAGAGTTACTATACGGGTACTGGAGAAGACTGGAAAGATTTACTATTGTAAGAAACAAAAGATTGGGAGAAGGACTGCAGAGCGTAAGATTTTCACAGGCTAATAATAACTTTAATGAACTGGTACTGGCAACATACAGAAGAATAGAAGAAACAGTAATGGGTTACAAACACAGAGTTTACAGACAGCTTAACGCAGGTGCCAATGCAGGTCTTACATTAAATGATATAAGCTGGAACTGTCCTATAGAGTATAGAGGACTAAGCAGAATTCCTTTCATAGGATCTGTAATACTTCATCCGCCTTTTATTTCTTATTCAAAAAAAAATACAAGAGAAGGATTATTCCAAAGGCATAATAAAAATCCTCTTGAGAATATAGTTCTGAATGAAGATGACTGGTTTGTTTATCCTGCTAAAGTAGGAGACCTTCTGACATTTGTATTTTTTCACAAAGACTTTATGGCACATGGTCTTACACTTGCCAACTTATTTGAGCTGGCAAAGGAAAGTGAATATATTGGTAAAAAACCTGATATGATTTACCTCTTCGGATATCCTGACGGAGAAAATGAAAAAAGAACTTTTTATTATAAAGATACAAAAAATGATATCTTAATAGGATATGCGAATTACACAGATGAAATAGATTATTTCGGATATATGAAAAAAATGCTTTTAACACTGCATAATATCAAAAAAATTGACGAAGGTGACCTTCCAATACATGGAGCTATGGTGAATATAGTTCTTAGAAATGGAAAAGAGTCTAATATAGTAATTATGGGAGACAGCGGAGCAGGTAAATCAGAAAGTCTGGAAGCTTTTAGAACACTGAATGAAAAATATATAAAACATATGAGAATAATATTTGATGATATGGGATTCCTGAAACTGGAAAATAACGGAAAAATAAAAGGATACGGAACAGAAATAGGGGCTTTCGTAAGGGTAGATGACCTTGAGTCTGGTTATGCATTCGAGCAGCTTGACAGAGGTATATTTACCAATCCTGACAAAATAAATGCCAGAGTTACTATTCCTGTATCTACATATGAAATAATTTCAAAAGGATATGAAGTGGATATAATACTTTATGCTAATAACTATGAGGATGCAGAAAAGAAAATAAAATTCTTTGAAGATGTAGATCAGGCTATCAACGTATTTGAAGACGGGGCAAGAAAAGCCAAGGGTACTACGAGCGAAAAAGGTCTTGTAAAATCATACTTTGCAAATCCTTTTGGAGCTATACAGGAAAGAGAAACAAATGAAAAGCTTGTCAGGGAATATTTCCATAAAATGGCTGAACAGGGTGTGAAAATCGGAGAAATCAATACATCGCTTGCAATAGAAGGTAAGGAAAAGGACGGACCCAGAAATGCTGCTGAAGAATTATTTCAGCTTATCAATCAATAATAAAATATAGTAATAAAAACGGCTTTTACAGCCGTTTTGTTTTCTTTGTAAGAAATAAAAGCTTTAAGTTATAATTTCGAAATTCTGATAAAAGATACAGCTTAAAAAATTAGATTTTTTGTGATATACTAAGATGAAAAAAATATCAGACTGACTTTAGGATGGGAGACAAAATGAAAGCATATATAGATCTTGGTTTTATAAAAATACACTATTACAGTATTATGTATATTATTGCGTTTTTTCTTGGAATATTTATAGCCGGAAGGGATATAACAGCCAAAGAAAGAGGAATAAAGGATAAAAAAACAATTGAGGATTTTGCATTTTGGGTAATGATATCAGGTTTGATCGGAGCAAGAGTATATTATGTTTTATTCAAACTTAGTATGTATAAAGATAACCCGCTTTCTGTTTTTGCAGTGTGGGAAGGTGGACTTGCGATACACGGCGGAATTATAGGAGCGTTTATAGGAGCCTGTATATTTGCCAAAAAGAAGAAAATGAATTTATGGGTACTTACGGATATGGGAGTGGGACCTTTATTAATAGGACAGGCAATAGGAAGAATAGGAAACTATGCCAATGGCGAAATAGAAGGAGTTCCTACATTTACACCATGGAAAGTGATTTTGAACGGAAATTTTGAACAATGGTGGGCACAGTATCAGTCTATGTCTATGGAGATGCAGTCAAAGTTTAAGGAACTGGTTCCTTGGGGAATAGTTTTCCCGAGCGGGACTCCTGCAGGTGCCAGCTTTCCGAACTTTCCTCTGCATCCGGCTATGTTTTACGAATCTATCCTTAATGTAATAGGTTTTTTGCTGCTTTGGTTTTATTTCAGGAAAAAAAGATATAATCCGGGTGTACTTTCGATGATTTATCTGATTATGTATGCTCTGATAAGAAGCTTTGTGAGTTTTTTCAGAGTGGAAGATCTGTCATTTTTCGGAATCATAAAAGCACCGCACCTGATAAGTATAATAATGTTAATTTTAGCAGTGACAGGAATAAAGTATTTTAATAAAGATAATACTGAAAAAGATTCATCAAAATAGGAGATAAATATGAAAAAGCAACTGGATAAGGTTTCTGAATTTCACAGAACATTCAGACTGGGAATCGAAAAACAGCCTGTTTCTACGCTGAAAAACGGTAAAGCCAGATTAAGATATGAACTGATGAAGGAAGAAAATAACGAATATATAGAAGCTGCTGAAAACAATGATATTGCAGAAATAGCCGATGCTCTCGGAGATATGCTTTATATCTTATGCGGAACAATTATAGAACACGGTATGACAGAACTTATAGAAGAAGTCTTTGATGAGATTCACAGAAGTAATATGTCTAAACTGGGAGAAGACGGAAATCCGATATACAGAGAGGATGGAAAAGTTATAAAAGGTCCTAATTTCTTTAAGCCGGATATTGCTAAGATAATTAAATAATTAAATCGAGTAGAGGCTGATCCTTAATGGAGGGAGTGCGCGAAATTCTCTGTAAATTAAGCTTTCTATAATAAATGATTTAACACATGTACTGTTTTTTACTCTGCTATAATATACCTCTTAAATGACAGCATGTCAAGGGAACATCC
>JAITVW010000195.1 GCA_031285605.1 Fusobacteriales bacterium
TTTATTAGAACAATTGAAAACGTACTATAAGAAAAACTCGAAAATAACAGTGCAAGGTTTTGCAGCAGATAAGACAGTATGTTCAACAAGTGTAATACTGCAAAGATTTGGCAGTTGGACTAAAGCATTGGAGAGAGCCGGATTAAAAAAAAATAGTTATACCATACAAGAGATAATAGAACAATTGCGGGATCATTATGAAAGAAATGGGAAAATAACAGCGCAAGGTTTTGCAGCAGATAAGACAGTATGTTCAACAGGTACAGTACTGCAAAGATTTGGCAGTTGGACTAAAGCATTGGAGAGAGCGGGATTAAAAAAAATAGTTATACCAGACAAGGCATAATAGAACAATTGCAGGATCATTGTGAAAGAAATGGGAAAATAACAAGAAATAGTTTTAGATTAGATAAAATGACATGTTCACCGGAGACAGTAGCTAAGAAATTGGGAAGCTGGCAAAGGTCACTGGAAGAACTAGGTTATATAAAGCCAAGGGAATATATAGAATATAATAAAGAGAAACTGTTTTTATTATTGAAAAAAAGTAAAAAGTGGGGAATTGAGGAAAAGACAGGATTTAAACAAAATAAAGAGAATACCTTCTGATACTTATATAACGAATATATGGAAATGGTCAGAGTTAGTAGAATTACTAAAAATAGAGAATTCTTTTATTCATTATACAGATAAAATACTGATAAAAAAGTATAATAAAATGAAAGAAATGGAAGAGTATGAGAATAAAAGGATATCAGAAGATGAATATAGAAGAATAACAGGTGTGGGTGCAGGAACAATAATACGACATTTTGGGAGTTGGAATGATTTTTGTAAAACAGTAAATAACAAGGGTTGGAAATATACAGAAATTAATTACACAGATGAAGAGTTATTAGAATTGTATTTGAAAGTATCTAAAAAACTAGGAGAAACAGAGACAGGAGCCAAAGTTAAAGATATTGAAAAAGAATTAGATTTTAGGACAACGAAAATAACAGAGGTATGGGATGAAATTTTAAATGAAAAGGAAGCAAAAGAAAGCTGGAAAAGGGTAAATCGCAAATAGGAGTGATCCCTTTTCCCCACTGTTTTTGAAAGTGCCATTTAAGATATGTAATTGTTTAGAAAGAATATTCTACACACTTCGCCTGATAAATCTATGTTAGAACAAAAATATGATATTAGTAAATTAATAAAAAATTAAAAAACAAATTAACAATTGAATTTAGGTATAGTAAAATATCTCTAAGTTAAATTTGAGTGTGAAGTCGAGAAAAATAACCATGTTATGAATATCGACTTTTTTAAATATGGTTCTATAAGACCCATAAAGGGAACTTGACCTGATCCTGCATAAACTTTTCTATGAGGATTTTTTTCATATAAAAATAATGTCTGTATTGCTTAAGCAGCAGCCAATATAACTTTATTTGAAAGATAGGGATAAATATTCGGACAGCTGCAGTCTTTATTTAATTCTGTTTTTATGGTATAATTTTATGTATATTTGGTAAGCTTTAAGGAGGTTGCGTGAAGAAAGGAATCTTTATAATATTATTGGTTTTAATAGTCTTGTCTTGTGGAACTTCAAAGAAAGTAACACTTCCGGATAAAGATATAAAGATAGAAAATGAAACTGTATTTTTTAAAAATGAAAAATATACAGGAAAGATAAATCTAAAGGACAAAAACAGTGTTTCCGGATTTATAACATTTAAGGACGGTCATCTTGACGGTTCTACCGAACTGAAAAATGATAAAAAACAAATGTATACAAAATTTACTATAGTTAATAACCGGTTTGAAGGAGAAACAGCAGTAAAAAATGCAGATCAGGGAATAAATATGACTGTAAACTATAATAACGGAAAGATAGTAAAGCTTTTGGGAGATTATTCAAAAACAGTAAAGTATGATATTATATTTGTAGACGGATTGGCTAACGGCTGGTTTGAATCTGAAGGTGAAAAATTTGTTTTCTCTGACGGGGTGCTTACTCTTGAAGAAGACGGTATTACTACAGAAGTAAAATATTATGTAAATCAGGAAACCGGGGATATGGGAATGGAATTCTTTATTAACGGGGAATCTGCAGGAAGAGACGAGAAACCAAACAAGGTTTTTGGAATGGAATATTTTAGAATAATAGCAATATCCAGTATTTTGGAAGAAAACAGTAAAGGAAAGGGCAAATAAAGCATAGGAGATAGGGATGAAAAGATTTTTTTTATTTATTTTACCGGTTTTACTGGTAATTACAGCATGTAAGGCACCGGAAGAAATAGTCCTGCCGGATAAGAATTTAAGTGTGGCTGACAGAACAGTAGTGTATAAAAAAGAACCATATACAGGCAAGCTGGTTCTTCCGAAGAGTCCCAGAGGCAACGAGGGCTGTATGTATGTAAAAGACGGTCACTTGGAGGGAAATGCAGAGATAAAAAATGAAAAAGACGGATTCCTGCTAAAATATAACATAACCGGGGGTAAATTTCAGGGAGAACTGTTATACAAAAGCGGTGACGGAAAACTTACTCTTAATATTGACAAAGGGATAATACTTTCTATGCAGATGAGTAATGACAAAGAAAAGACAGAATATGACTTTACATTTACAGACGGACTTGCAAACGGGATATTTCGGCATGGGGATAAAAAGACCGCAGCTGAAATTGTATTTACAGACGGCATGGCGAAAATAGAAAATGACAGCAGCATAGATGTGGAAACAAAATTTTCAATAGATCAGAATACTTGGATGATAACAATGGAAAGTTTTGCTGATGGAAAATCTTATTCCAAAACAGAAAAATTTTTGGGAATAAATTTGGAAACAATAGAAAACATAGTATTTAGCTCCATAGAGGATTATAAAACTCAAAAGTAGAGGAGGACAAATGAAAAGATTGTTATTAATGATTATATGTACACTGGGAATTTTGTCCTGCGGGGTACCGAAGGAGGTTACCGTGCCGGATAAACATCTTAATTATAAAGACAACATAGTCTTATATGCTGAAAAACCTTATACAGGAAAAGTAAAACTAAAGAAAATTGCCGATAAAGAGCAGTTTGAAGAAGGATACATAAGTGTGAAAGACGGGAAGCTCGAAGGAATTACGGATTTTAAAAATGAGGCTGCAAAAACACATTTCAAATTTGATGTAAAAAGCGGAAAATTTGACGGGGAATATATATTGAAACATCCGTTAATCGGGGATTTTATTATGAATTTTGAAAACGGGGAACTCAAAGAACTGAAAGGGAAATTTTCCAACGACATAAATCAGGATTTGATATTTGATAAAGACGGCAATGTGAACGGTCTTATAGAACAAGGCGGTGAACAGCTTAATTTTCAAGGCGGAACAGCTGTAAAGGATACTCTGAAAGTAAAAATGTTTCTGGATACTGAAACAAAACAAAAGCTTGTTACAGAAGTATATGAAGGAAATAAATTAATGGCAAGGGAAGAAAATATACTTTTGTTTACAGTAGAAGATTTTACGGAAGAATTATTACCTGTAACAGGGTTGAAATAAAAGGATACATTTAATACCGGGATTATATTTCCGGTATTTTTTGTTTTCCGGCTGTGAAAAATAAAGAAACAATATTCAGGAATTATATATTTATAAAGAGAGTAAAAAACTTCAGGTAAAAAGTTTTCATGAATGTAATTTTTTCTGCTATATGATATAATAAAATAAAAAATAAAGAGGAAAGAAAAATGATAAAATTATTTGTATCAGATTTGGACGGAACACTAATTCATGAGCCGAAAACCGGCATTGAGCCTAATGAAAGAAATGTAAATGCAATAAGACTCCTGCATGAGAACGATATTGAATTTGCAGTGGCAACAGGGAGATTTGACTATCACATTCTGGAAATAGAAGGATATATAGAATCTCAAAACTACAGAATAGGTTTGAACGGGGGGACAATATACACAAAAGACAATACTCTCATAAGGGAAAATGCTTTTACGTATGAGGAAGCCGAGAAAGTGAAAAACGATATTGAAAAAAATTATATGAAAGAACTGAATTATCTGGTTTTACAGACTGTAAATGCAAAAAGATATATTAAATATCCCAGTTTTTTGAAAAAAGCAGTAAATTTTTACGGATATCAGCGCCGATTCGGTGCAATCAGTTATTCCGGAGATATAATAAAGAAACTTGCCGAAAGAAATGAAAAAATAATGAAAGTTTTTATAGCTGCTAATTCTGAAAATAAATATATCCTTCAGGAAAAATTAAGAGAAAAGCATACTGAAGCTGAAATTACTATTTCCGGTCCTGTGAGTATCGAGATAGTACCAAAAGGCAATACAAAAGGAAATGCCATGAGAGTGGTAATGGAGAAAAAAAGCCTGAAAGAACACGAAGTAGCCTTTATAGGAGATTCATATAATGATATTTCCGGCTTTGAAGCGTGCAAATACAGCTTTGCGATGTCTCATGCAGACGATTTTATAAAAAGCAAGGCAGCATTTGTAGTGGACAGTGTAGCAGATGCAGTGGACACAGTAATAAAAATAAACGGAGAAGACAAACTTTAAAATAAAATTACCGGGGATTAACCGAAAAAGCGAATAAACCGGAAACAGAGTATAAAAAATATATTGCGGAAGCGGATATTTTATTTGAAAAACAGTAAGTTTTCAAAGACAGCCTGAAAGGATACAGAGAATTTTTGATTAAGATAACAGATTAAAATCAGGGAGCTGTAATAAAACAGGATATTTAATCTGCAGGATAGAGAAGGAAAATTCCAGCCGGCAGTATTTACATGAAATTCTGCTTTATTACAGTTTTTTTATTTCAGGATGAAAAGAACTTATTTTAAAAAATATTCTGTATTTACGGCAGGAATTAAAAAATAATTGCAATTAACAACAAAATGTCCGGAAAAAAGTCATATTTGCCAAAAGACTGGATATTTTAATGTTATTATGTTAAAATAAAAGATATTTTTTAGAAATTTGGAGGAATTTACTTTGGATATTTTGAAAGCTGCTGTAAATGAAATGGGGCTGAAAGCAGTACAGGCAGAAAGCACAATGAATCTTTATGACGAAGGAGCTACCGTACCTTTTATTGCACGTTACAGAAAAGAAGTTACCGGGAATCTTGATGAGGAGAAAATCAGAGAACTCATAGAAAAAGTATCATACTACAGAAACCTTGAGAAAAGAAAAGAAGAAGTACTGAGATTAATCGAGGAACAGGGAAAACTAACCGAGGAACTAAAAACAAGCATAGTAAATGCAGCGAAGTTACAGGAAGTAGAAGATCTCTATCTCCCATACAAAAAAAAGAAAAAAACAAAAGCAGACATAGCTGTGGAAAATGGGCTGGAACCTCTGTCTTTATTTTTGAAGAATAAAAATGTAAGTATGGAGACATTGAAAAAAGAGGCAGAAAAATATATGAATGAACAGGTTCCGGGAATTGATGAAGCTATAGAGGGAGCAAAGCTGATTATAGCACAGAATATTTCCGAAAATGCCGGATACAGAGAATCTATACGTGACAGAATCAGTAAATACGGAGTGCTGACTTCAAAAGTGATAGAGAAAAACAAAGTAAATGATGTAAAAGGTGTCTATCAGGATTACTATAAATATTCCGAGCCTGTGACACGGGCAGCTTCACACAGAATTCTTGCCTTGAACAGAGGTGAAAATGAGAAAATATTAAAAGTAGATATAGAAATAGACGAAACTACACATAAATATATAACAGATAATATTCTAAGAGGATTTCAAAATAAAAATCTTACGGAATTTTTTACAGAGGTTATAGAAGATTCACTTAGCAGACTGATTTATCCGTCTATAAAAAATGAAGTAAGAAATATATATACGGAAAAATCAGAAGTAGAAGCAATAGATATATTCAAGGATAATCTGGAAAAATTATTATTACAGCCTCCACTGTATAAGAAAGCTATAATGGGACTGGATCCCGGCTACAGAACAGGGTGTAAGCTTGTAGTCATTAATAAAGACGGCTTCTATGAAAAAGATGATGTAGTGTTTCTTGTGGAGGAAATGCATTCTCCAAGACAGGTAAGCGAAGCTAAAAAGAAAATATTACAGTATATAGAAGATTATGACGTAGATATAATAGCAATAGGAAACGGAACTGCTTCAAGAGAAACAGAAAGCTTTGTTGCCAAAGTGATAAAGGAATCTAAAAAGAAGGTATTTTATCTTATTGTAAATGAAGCGGGAGCTTCTGTATATTCTGCTTCAAAGCTCGCAAAAGAAGAATTCCCCGATTTGGATGTAACAGCAAGAGGAGCTGTTTCGATAGCAAGAAGAATTCAGGATCCTATGGCGGAGCTCGTAAAAATAGATCCGAAATCAATAGGCGTAGGAATGTACCAGCATGATGTAAACCAGAAGACACTGAATGAATCGCTGGAGCAGACAATAGAACATGTAGTTAACAATGTAGGAGTAAATATAAATACAGCTTCATGGGCGCTGTTAAGCTATGTTTCGGGAATTAAGAAAAATGTGGCTAAAAATCTGGTAGATTTCAGACATGAAAACGGGGATTTCAAAAAAAGATCGGAACTGAAAAAAGTAAAAGGTCTTGGGGATAAAGCCTTTGAACAGATGGCAGGATTTATAGTAATTCCTGACAGTGCAAATCCGCTGGATAATACGATAATTCATCCTGAGTCATATAAAATAGCGGAAAAAATACTTGATGAAGCAGGATGCAGTCTGAAAGATATGAAGGCAGATATAAAAGCAACACAGGAAAAGCTGGGAAAATTAAATATCGGAAAAATAATAAAGGAAAATGAATTTGGTGAGGAAACAGCAAGGGATATATATAATGCTCTTCTAAAAGGCAGAAGAGATCCGCGTGAAGAGTTTGAAAAACCGTTATTAAGATCTGATATACTGAATATGAACGATCTTGCCGATGGTATGATCCTTGAAGGAACTGTCAGAAATGTGGCAAAATTCGGTGTATTTGTAGATATAGGACTAAAAAACGATGCCTTGATACATGTATCGGAATTATCGAATAAATTTATTTCGGATCCTACCAAAGTACTTTCTGTAGGCGAAATAATAAAAGTAAAAATTCTTTCCATAGATAAAAACAGAGGAAGGGTAGCATTGACAAGAAAAGGATTATAGTCAGTATTTAATTAAAGAATAGGAGTATTTAAATTGATAGATTTTATATTAGGATTACTCCCGATAATATTATTTTTTTCATTGATAGTAATATTTAAGAAAAGTACACTTATATCTTCATTTACAAGTCTTTTGGCAGCAATAATACTGAATTTTGTTAATCCGGGCTGGCAGATGT
>JAITVW010000262.1 GCA_031285605.1 Fusobacteriales bacterium
GAATATGATTAAATCAAATTCCATAGACATGGTTTTAATACAGCATACAAGACAAAAACCAGAAGATTCATATAATCTGGAAAATCTGATAAAAATCATCAAGGCAGCAGACAGCAATGTCCCTGTTCTTATTGATGACAACTATGCCATACTAAAAACAGAAAAAAACGGCATTGATTCGGGAGCTGATCTCTCAGCCTTCTCTATGTTTAAGCTGTTAGGTCCCGAAGGTATCGGATGTCTTATCGGTAAAAAAGAATTAATAGATAAAATCAGAAATAAAAACTACTCCGGCGGAGGACAGGTACAAGGACACGAGGCAATGGAAGTATTGAGAGGTCTTGTATACGCACCTGTTGCACTGGCAATCCAGGCTGAAGAAAACGAAAAGCTTGTGTCTGAGCTGAATGACAATATTAAGTATCCTTACATAAAACGGGCTTTTCTCGCCAATGCACAGTCTAAAGTGCTTCTTATAGAATTTTACAATGAAATTGCAGAAAAGTTATTGACAGAAACAGAAAAACTAGGTGCTCTTCCTAATCCGGTAGGTGCCGAATCCAAATATGAAATAGCCCCTTTGTTTTACAGAGTATCCGGAACCTTTCTTAAAAGCGATCCTGCTCTGGCCAAACGAATGATTCGGATAAATCCAAACAGAGCAGGTTTTGAGACAATAATAAGAATACTGGAAAATGCGTATAAAAAATTATAAAAAGGAGTGTTTGGTTTGTTTATAGATATTTTGAAAGAAAAAAATCCCAAACTTATACAGGCAGCTTTATCACTGCATACTAACGGGATAATAATGCCAGACTCTTATATTATTGATGTGGATATATTTAAAGAAAACGCAGAACTAATAAAAGCAGAAAGTGATAAGCATAATATAAACCTGTATTATATGACAAAACAAATTGGAAGAAATCCTTATCTTGCTAAAATTCTGGAAGATTTGGGATATTCAGGTGCTGTAGCCGTGGACTTTAAAGAGACTGAAGTATTAATGAAAAATAATCTGAAGCTGGGAAATACAGGACACCTTGTACAGATTCCGTCTAAAATGATTGGAAAAGTTCTGGAATACGGTACTGAAATTATGACAGTCTACTCTTTTGAGAAAGCCTGCGAAATATCAGAGGAAGCTGAAAAACTGGGAATAATACAGGATATAATGTTCAGAATTTTAGATGAAAAATCAAGTATTTATCCCGGACAGGAAGCCGGAATCGACCTCTGTGATCTGGAAGATATCACAAAAAAAATACTGACTTTAAAAAATGTGAGAATTAATGGTCTTACTTCTTTTCCTTGTTTTTTATATAATGAGACAAATCATGCTATAGAAAAAACAGAAAACATAGAGGTAATACTGAAAGCATATAATATTTTGAAAGAAAAATTCAATATTGAGGTAAAGGAGCTTAATCTTCCTTCATCTACATGTGTAGAAAATATAAAAATGATAAAGAGAAATCAAGGTACTCACGGTGAACCGGGCCACGCACTTACAGGTACCACTCCATTTCATATTAACAGGCAGGCTGTGGAAAAACCTGCTTATGTATATGTTTCTGAAATATCTCATAATTTCAGAGGAAAATCATATTTTTACGCAGGCGGTTATTACAGAAGATCACATATGAAAAATGTTCTTACAGGTTCTTCATATGAAAATCTGACGAAAATAAATACAGAAGATTTTGATCCCAGTAATATTGATTACTATCTGGGTTTATCAAAAGAACAAAAAATAGGTGACACTGTTTTAGGCTGTTTCAGAACTCAGTTTTTTGTTACAAGAAGCGATATTATCCTTGTAAAAGGAATTCAGAACGAAAAACCTGAAATAGTAGGAAGGTATACAGCTTTAGGAGAAAGAATCGAGGTATAATTTATGAAAAGAAGATTTATCGTAATAGTTCTGGACAGCTTTGGCGTGGGATATATGGATGATGTTCCCGAGGTAAGACCGGAAGATATCGGCGCCAACACATGCAGACATATACTTGAAAAATTTCCTGAACTAAAACTTAATAATCTGGAAAAACTGGGGATTATGAATGCACTTGGAGAAGAAGTCGGAGCAATGAAAAAAAGCAGCTTTTGTACTTATGGAAAAGCGAAATTAATGCACTACGGCGGAGACACCTTCTTCGGACATCAGGAAATCATGGGAACTCTTCCAAGAAAGCCGTTAATGAAGCCTTTTAGTTTTTATCTGGAAAAAGTATACAAAGTAGAAAAAATAGGTAATAACCTGAAATACCTTCTTGTAAACGGCTGTATCGCAGTCGGCGATAATCTGGAAACAGACCCCGGTCAGGTTTATAATGTTACTTCTACACTCGCAGAACTTACTTTCGATGAAATACTAAAAGTGGGAAGAATCGTACGTCAAAATGTGGAAGCGGCAAGAGTAATAGTTTTTGCCGGGGAAAATTCCAGCATTGAAAGTATAAAAGCTGCCGCTGAGGAAAAAGAAAAAACTTATATGGGAATAAATGCTCCTAAATCAAGAGTTTATGAAAAAGGCTATATGGTAAGACATCTTGGTTATGGAATAGACCCTGAAACACAGGTTCCCGCTATTATGGGAAAAGACGGACAAAATGTTATACTCATTGGAAAAGTAGCTGATATAGTGGAAAATGACCATGGTAAAAGTTATATGGGACTGGTTGATACCAAAACTATTTTTGATATTACACTTGATGAAATAGATAAAATAAATGAAGGATTTATTTGTGTGAATATTCAGGAAACAGATCTTGCAGGTCACGCCGAAAACACTGCAAGATATGCAGAGGTTCTGGAACTTTCCGATAAATATATAGGAAAAATTATGGAAAAAATTACAGATGATGACATTCTTATAGTTACAGCAGATCACGGCAACGACCCTACTATTGGACATTCAAGGCATACAAGGGAGAATGTTCCCCTGCTGATTTATAAAAAAGATCTGCAAAATACATTTATAGGAATAAGAGACTCTCTATCCGATATCGGTGCCTCTGCTGCAGAATATTTTAATATAAAAATGCCGCAAAACGGAAAAAGCTTTCTTAGTAAGCTCTAAAAATTTTTACTAAAACTAAAGATGAATAAAAGATTATACTAAACCTGTCAAAAGAAAATAATTTTTTCTTCATAAACCTCTTCATGGGGACTCTGAAAAGGGTTCCTTTTTGTATTATAATTTCTTTTATTTTCAGTCTAAAAAAGACAAAAAAAATCCTCCGGAAAATCCCGGAGGAAATTTAAATTCTGTTTATTTTACTTCACTTTCTTTTATTGATTTTATATTCAATGTTCTTCCGTCAGAAGAAGCAGGTATTTTTACTTCACCGCTTATCACTTTTTCTTTTAGTTTTTCCAGTAATGGATTATTGAAATTATAATTTACTATTTTCCAGTTATTTTTGAGCGTAGGAGTAACTTTTCCGTTTTTCTCCTCAGTTATATATTTAATTATAAGATCTCTTACCCTTCCTCCGTCCTGTAATTCAGCATATGAATCATAGTACATATCACTTTCCTTAATCAGGCCGAGAG
The DNA here is from genome assembly GCA_031285605.1 of Fusobacteriales bacterium. Taxonomy (GTDB): domain Bacteria; phylum Fusobacteriota; class Fusobacteriia; order Fusobacteriales; family Leptotrichiaceae; genus Sebaldella. The sequence continues at coordinate 3,559 of JAITVW010000262.1, forward strand.
TAAGCAATGTTCCAAATCTGTAGTTATTAACAGCCAGCTTGTAAACTTTTTTCTTATCTACCGGCTTTCCGCTTATCTTAGCATTAATTATTCTTTTCCCTTTTGGCTTCGTAATATCAATTTTATAATCGACACCGTAAAACATATCATAATTATATCCTCTTACATTCTCATCAAAACTGATTGTAAGATCCCCGGGCATAAGCTGATTATAATAATCTGCAGACCATTCCATATACTTTAGAAGGTTTTCCCCTGTAATATTTACTCCCATAAGGGTATTTGTGTATTTATAGATAAATGCCACATCTTTTCTCTTAAAAGGACCTTTTTCAAGATTTGAACCAAAATTAAACAATGCTGCTGATGATACATCAGATTTTGCAAAATGCTGCTGAACTTCATTTATCAGTTCTGTTACAGGTGTTTCCATTAATTGTGCAGTAGGCATAGCAGTTATTTCTTTTTCCCCTGTAATAAAATCAGGATTTTTTATAAATGTTTCTGTAACTTCTCCGACCACTTCATTAGAATAAGCCTTTGACTTTTCATCTACATAAGCGAATCTTTTCTTCATCGCTTCATCTTCAGCTGCATCTTTGGTAGGAATATTTTTTGCTGTTACTGTTTTTTCCTTTGTAACAGTATCAAAAGTTATTTCACCCTTCGCTACATTTGAACCATATGAACCGGGCTCTATCAGAGTAACTCCGTTAATTTTTTCCACATATACGGCATGCTCATGACCTCCGAAAATTATATCAAACTGTGGAAATTTTTCAGCAAGTTTATGTACTCCGTCACCGTCTTTTTCATCAGTTCTTCCAATATGAAATAGTCCTACAAGAACATCATATTTCCCATCTATTTCTTTAAGAGTATTATTAACCGCATCAGCCGGCTCAATAAACTTCAGCCCTGCAAAATGGTCAGGAGTTGAAGCTTCCCACATAGGAATATGAGGAGGAGTCATTCCCACGAATGCTACTCTTACACCATCAATATTTTTTATAATGTAAGGAGTTACAAATGGTTTCCCGTCATCCTTTATGATATTTGCACTTATTACAGTTCCTTTAAATCCTTTTATATTTCTTTCAAGAAACTCTTTTTCAAAGTTAAACTCGTGGTTTCCTAAAGTCCAGAAATCGTATTTCAAATCATTTAAAGCCTGTACCATAGGATGAACCTGTTCGGAATTAAACAGCTCGGCACTGTTATCCTGTACCGTGTCACCGTTATCAGCCAGAATAAGGTTTTTATTCTTAGCTCTTTCCTCTTTTATTATTGTTGCTGCTTTTACTATTCCCGCACTTTTATCAGGCTGATCTATAGCATAATCATATGCAAAAAGCCTTCCGTGAAGATCCGATGTTTCTAATATTACAATATTTACCTTTTTTGCAAAAGATAATAATGACAACAAAGTTAATAACAATAAAACTAATCTTTTCATATAATACTCCTTTTCATATCAATTATATTTTTATTTCAGACCGGTTATTGACCAGTAATTATTCGATAGTCCCGTTACCTTTCCTTTTCTTACATCCACAATGTAGTTTATAATCATATTCTGAATCGTTCCTTTTTCCTGCCCCATTGCTTCTTTGGAATCCCATACTTTTCTTATGTTTCTCCCTTCAAGAGGACCGCCTTTCTGAACAAGCATCTCGTATCTGTATGAATTCATCCCTACTCTTACCTTCATATTATCAGTTATTCTCTTATAGCCGGAAACAAGCGTAAGCTCTCTTATTCTGCTGCCCGGAGCCGCTTTTAGCTCTATCTTGTATCTTACTCCGCCGAATATATCATAAGTTACATATTTAAAATTTCGTCTTTCAGCATTATATTTGTATTCAGTATCTCCTGAACGGACAGTATCAAAATATCCTGCCGACCATTCCATATAATCCTTCAGATCTCTTCCTGTCATCTCATACACAGTCACTTCACCGCCTGCATATCTGTAATTTGCATATATATCTTTTCTTCTGACTGCTCCTTTTTCAAGCTTTACATTCTCGGTATCATATGAAAATGAAACTACATCCGCTTTACTGTAATAAAGCTCAGTAGCTGTGATGAGCGACGAAAGTCCTGTGTCAGATGCAAATACATATGGAATTCCCTTTATTTTCCCTTCAGGAACCATATTATTTGCAGTTTCTCCTATAACCTGATTTACTTCTTCACGCAGTTTTTGATGAAAAGGATTATAAATAACTTCTATTCCCTGTTCAGAATCCTCACCTTTTACGCTTAAAGTTCTTGAATCCTTATTTATAAGACTCACAGAACCTTTCTCCACATTAAATTTCAAATCAACGACAGATAAAGACATTCCATATTTATACGGCTCAGTTATAAGAACACCATTTACC
>JAITVW010000297.1 GCA_031285605.1 Fusobacteriales bacterium
AAATATGATATTATTATTATGAATTTTTTCTAGGAATTTAGGTAGCCTCTAAGTTCTTGGATAAGATAATTTATAATTTAGGAGGAAATATTAATGGCTTTAAAAAGTAAACAGGAAATAGTTGCAGAATTCGGGAAAAATCCACAGGATACAGGTTCTACAGAAGTGCAGATAGCATTACTCAGCGATAGAATAAACCATCTTACCAGTCACTTAAAAATGCATAAGAAAGATTTTCACTCAAGAGCAGGACTTTTGAAAATGGTAGGTAAAAGAAGAAGACTTCTAAACTATCTAAAAAGTAAAAATGTAGACGGATATAGAGGATTAATAGAAAAATTAGGAATAAGAAAATAATATAAAAGAGCGTTTTGCTCTTTTTATTTTAAAAACAGCACTAACGACGGGAGATGATAAAAGAGATGATAAGAGGAGTAGAAATAAGGGATGCAGCAGATATTGCGGCTATATATAATTATTACGTAAGAGAAACAATAATAACTTTTGAGACAGAAGAAATAGATACTGCAGAGATGGAAAACAGAATAAAAAAAATACTTGAGGCAGAGTATCCTTTTATTGTTCATGAGGAAAACAATAAAATAACAGGTTATGCATATGTGGGAAAATTCAGGGAGAGAAGTGCCTACAGCGAGAGTCTGGAAACAAGCATTTATCTGGATATTAATGAAAAGGGGAGAGGAATAGGCAGAAAGCTTTATAAAAGACTGATTGGACTGTCGGAAGAAGTCGGAGCCCATGTATTAATCGGAGTAGTATCATACCCGAATCTGGCAAGTCAGAGATTACATGAAAGTGTCGGTTTTGAAAAAGCCGGAGTTATTAAGGAAGCAGGAAAAAAATTCGGTAAATATATAGATGTAGAATTTTGGTCTTATATATTAGATAAGGATAAATAAAAATGAGAAGGAAAGCAAATAAAACAAATATATTGGAAGGTTCTATATCAAAGGGACTTTTTAAACTTGCACTTCCGGTTGTACTTACATCTTTGATATCCATAGGATACAGTCTTACAGATACATGGTTCATAGGGAAGTATCTAGGAGATAAATATGTTTCCGCAGTAGCGGCAGGCGCATTTTTTATAAATTTCGGGATGTGCTTTTGCAATATACCGAAAATAGGAGCTCAGGTGCTTGTAGCACAATCAATAGGAGCACGTAAAATAACAACAGCACGAAAATATGTGAGAACGGCACTTTATCTTTGTGTGGCTTTTGGTCTTATGTATTGTGCATTTGTTATGATATTTCATAATTATCTTATTAAAGTCATAAAAGTACAGGATCCGGTAATTGTTAACGCGGCAAATCAGTTTTTGATGATTTCTGCAGCCGGGTTTGCATTTTTATATCTCGTAATTACTGTATCATCAATTATAAATGCCGAGGGAGATACTTTGGGACCGTTTATTTTTAATTCTGTAGGTCTTCTTCTAAATGTACTTCTGGATTTTATTTTTATAAAATACTTTAAGATGGGTGTAATAGGAGCGGCGGCAGCAACAGTTACAGCACAGGCAGCAGCATGTACCGGAATACTTTGTTATCTTTTCAGAAAAACATCAAGATTCCGAAAGCTCCGTATATGGAGGCTTGATCCTGCACATTATTACAGAAGAATTGTAAAACTCGGTATTCCGAACGGAGTTAATCAAGCCTTGTTCTCTGTATTTGCAATTATTCTTGCAGGTATGATAGCAAGTATAAATGAAACTGCACTGGGAGTACAGCGTGTGGGAATTCAGTTTGAAGCATTTTCATGGAATATTTCCATAGGTCTGGCAAGTGCAATATCAGCTTTTGTTGGACAAAACTATGGGGCAAGAAATCTTGAAAGACTGAAGTCCGGCTATTTTATGGGATTAAAGTGTATAGTATCAATTGGATTCGTGATTTCAGCTGTTTTCATATTCGGAGGAAAATATCTTTATGGATTTTTCTTTGAAAATCCCGAAACAATAGCAATGGGTCAGGACTATCTGCGCATTTTAGGGTTTTCACAAATGTTTATGTGTGCGGAAATTACAACAACAGGTGCATTTAACGGAGTGGGCAGAACATTGCAGCCTACTGTAAACAGTGTGGCGACAACGAGCTTAAGAATACCGCTTGCTTATATTCTGACTCTGCTTATGGGACTTACGGGAATCTGGTGGAGTATAAGCGGAACAAGTATATTGAAAGGTATTATTTCTGTTGTATGGTTTTTATGGACTTTGAGAAAAATAAAGAGTTCAGGGGAAATGTTAAAAGAGCTGGCGGCTTAAGAAAGCTGTTACAGCGGGCAGAGTATATAACTAATAAAATAATTTTAATTCTAAAAATTTATCTTATCATAAAAGCAGAGGAGTGATAACATGTCAATGATAAGAAAGGCTGAAAAAAAAGATATAAACGGAGTCACACCATTGCTTGTAACAGCAGTGGACGAAATGAGGACAGTTTTTACAGGGCATACTGATGAAAAGAAAATCTTAGAGAAATTAGGAGAATATTTTTTACTTGATAAAGGAAGATATACATATAAAAATTTTTCTGTATGTGAAATTGATGGTAAAATAGCAGGGATAATAGCGGCTTATCATTCGGATGAGGGAGAAGAACTGGATGAAGTGATGCTTGCCGAGTTACAGAAAAACGGGATTACAAGAGACTATTTTGAAAAAGAATTTTATGAAAATGAATATTATATAGATTCTGTAGCTGTAGACAGTGATTATCAGGGACAGGGAATAGCAAAACAGCTGATAAGGTTCACAGAAGATGAGGGAAGAAAAATGGGATATGAAAAAACAAGTCTTATAGTTCATACGGATAAGGAAAAAGCTTATTTGATATACAAAAAAATCGGTTATGAAGAAGATGTGAAAATAACAGTGTATGGAGAAAAGTACAGACATATGGTGAAGAAACTATAAATAACATATGGAAGACTGTAGTAGCAGCTCTGTTAATAAGAAATTTCGGACAATACCGGAAAAAACTGCCTGAAAACTTTTGAAATATAATTTTCAGGCAGTTTTTATATTATTTAATTATTATATACACTATGCAAATAAAAAATCACAAATTTTTTTCATAAACGGCAAATCGAAAGTCTTGCCTTTATAGGCCTTAAAGCATGCAATAAACTGATAAACAGACAAGGCAATCAGCCCCAGAAAAAAAATTATCTGTCCGATAAAAAAAATAATATTACAAACAAGTAAAACTAAAAAAATCATATTTACTGCCAAAGTTCTTTCGGCATAAAATCTGACAAATTTATTTTCTTTTTCCAGAATAAGTGAGGCTAGTGAAACAATAAAGCTAGTTCCCAGAAAAAAAGATATACATATAAAAAAAGCTGCGATGTTAGCTCTCAAACCGCCGATAGAAGCTTCTTCCCCCGGATTTCCTTTGTATTCAAACGACATAATTAAACCTCCTGAAAATATATATGAAATTTTACCATAAATTGGATATAATATCAATAATTGAAATTATTCGGCAAAAAGAGTATAATATAGCGTAAGAATTTTTAGAACACTAAATTTATTGTAATATTTCACTTACAATCAAGCTTAATGATACTGTTTATTTTATTGTATGCTGTGTTTAACAGACAGAATACCGGTTAATTGTGATTTTATGAAATACTGCATGAGGAGGACAGAATATGTATTGTACATTAATATGCTGCATGGACGGAAGGTTTAATATGGCAGTAAATGAGTATATAAGGGTGAAATACGGATATGTTTATGTAGATACCATAACAGATGCCGGACCGGTATCAAAGATAGTAAATGAAAGCTATCTTAAGGAGATAGAAGATAAAATTGTATTGATCTCCGTAAAAAAACATAAATCCGATCATCTTTTTATAGCAGGTCATCATGACTGTGCAGGGTGTCCAGTAGATGACGACACACAAAAAGGCTATATAGAAGAAGCTGTGGATATTCTGAAAAAAGATTTGAAAGATACAAGGGTAACAGGAATATTTATTGACGGGGATTTTAATATAAAAGTCGTAAAAGAGGTGTAAATATGGTTGGAAAGTACAGAGTGGACGGTAAGAAAAGCATTAAGTTAAAAGATTTTCCCACAGCTGATAAGGGAATATTCAAGAACAAAGAAGAAGGATTGCTGAAATTAGGAGAGAATATTGAAATAATAAGTGAACTTCAGAATAAACTATATGCTGAGGACACATATTCACTTCTGATAATTTTTCAGGCAATGGATGCAGCAGGTAAAGACGGAACGATAAAACATGTTTTCAGCGGGATAAATCCGCAGGGTTTTCAGATATTTAACTTTAAGCAGCCTTCAATGGAAGAACTGGATCATACATATATGTGGCGTACATGTAAGTCTATGCCCGAAAGAGGAAGAATAGGCGTATTTAACAGATCATATTATGAGGATGTACTTGTGGTAAGGGTGCATAATCTTTTGTCAACACAGCATCTTCCTAAGGAAAAGCAGTATAAGGATATCTGGAAAAAAAGATTTCATAATATAAGAGATCAGGAAAGATATCTGTTTGAGAACGGAGTAATACCAATAAAATTTTTTCTGAATGTTTCCAAAGAAGTGCAGAAAGAAAGATTTCTTGAGAGAATTGAAGATCCAAGCAAGAACTGGAAGTTTTCTTCAGCCGATATTGAGGAAAGAAAGTACTGGGATGATTATCAGGATGCTTATGAGGATGCAATAAACCACACCAGCACATCTTATGCACCATGGTATGTTATTCCTGCCGATAAAAAGTGGTTTGCTAAATTTGCAGTATCGGAAATAGTAAGGAAAACTCTCGAAAGCCTGAACCTGAAATATCCTGAATTAAATAAAACACAGAAAAGCGAATTGAAAAACTATAAAGAAATATTATTAAAAGAGGAATAATTATAAAGGAATAAAATGGAAAGCAGATTTTTTATAACCAAGGATATAAAAGAGCATAAGAAAGGGAGAGATATCCTGAATATTTTGAAAAACTACAGTATTGTCAGCTCGGAAGCGGAATTTCTAAAAATTTTGAAAGAGAAAAAAGCAGGTTTTGAAAAAGAAAAAGGATATTTTTTATTTACGGTAAAAAAGGGCAGATTTTTGAAATCATATCATCTTGATGAAAATTTTCAGAAGATAAAGGAAGAATATTATCTTTCATATGAAAATAACTGCCCTTTTAACTGTGTTTACTGTTATCTGAAAGATTATTACAGCCACGGGG
>JAITVW010000075.1 GCA_031285605.1 Fusobacteriales bacterium
AATAAAAACAGGAGGAAGAAGAAATGCTTGAAACAAAAATAAAGTTTTATAAAGGGAGAGTGTCATTAAACGTACTGGCAAAAGATCTGTCGAATGCGAAGGAAATATATGAAGCATCGGAAGGTCATGTGGTGGTTGGATTGTTATCAAAGAATTATGAAAAGATAGAAGACGGAGTGTCAGAAGTAAAGGAGTATCTGAAAGAACTGGGAGTGGTATCTGTGGGTCTTGGAGGAGGAGATCCGAGTCAGTTTGAGAAAGCGGCGCTGATATCATGTGAAACAGATCCTGGGCATGTAAATCAGGTATTTACAGGAGCGGGATATGCGGCAGGAGCCTTAAGAGCGAAGGGATATGGGAGAACATATATAAATGTATTAATGAGTCCGACAGGAGAGCCGGGCAAGGTAAAGATAAGCACAGGAGAGCAGAGTGAAAAGGAGAAAGCGGCAATAGTGGATGTAGATACAGCAATAGCAATGGTAAAGGATATGAGAGCCCATTCAGTGAAATTCTTTCCAATGGGAGGACTAAAATCACTGGAGGAACTGAAAGAAGTGGTAAAGGCAAGTGAAAGAGGGAGACTGGAGCTGATAGAACCAACAGGTGGAATAGATTTGTATAATTTTGAGGAGATACTAAAGGTGTGTTTGGAAAGTAATATACCAAGAATAATGCCGCATATATACGGCTCAATAATAGATAAGGAAACGGGACTTACAAAAGTGGAAGACATAAAAAAACTTTATGAAATTGTAAAAAAGCTGGTAAAATAAGCTGACATAGTAATGGAAATTTTGTTACATAAAAAATAATTAGAAATAAAGGAAAAATACAAGGAGGAGAGAATGGGAAAAGAACTGGAAATTTTGCTGCTGACACATGGAGACTGGGGAAAATATATCATTGAAGCAGGAAAAATGATAGTAGGAAATGTAGAGCGTGTATCACAAATATCATTGAACCCGACAGATACTTTTGAAGAATTTTATGAAAAAGTAGAAAAGAAAGTTTCTGAAATGAAAGAGGGCTCTTTGGTAATAACAGATATATTCGGCGGAACGACTACAAATGCGGCTGCAAAACTGAGTTTGAGTTACAAAATAAATATAATTTCGGGGTTAAACGCACCGCTTTTATTCGAGGCTCTGTTAAATATAGATTCTATCAATGAGGACAGCGTATTGGACAGCATAGTAGAGGAAGGAAGAGATAGTTGTAAAAACATACTAAAAGAATTAAGAAAAATGACAAAATAAAATCAGGGAGGAAAGATAATGGCAGAATTAGTTTTAACAAGAATAGACAGCAGGCTTATACACGGACAGGTAGTTACAAAATGGGTCGGTCAGTCAGGAGCAAACAGAATAATAGTAGTAAGCAATGAACTGGTAAATGACGAATTTATGAAAAATATTTATCTGATGGCTGCACCGCCAAGTGTAAAAGTAGATGTATACGGTACTGAAGAGGCAGGACAGCTTTGGAAGGAAGATCAGTTCGGAACAGGAAAAGTACTTCTGCTCTTCCCGAGTCTGGCAGTATTAAGACAAACGCTGGACGCCGGACTTGAAGTGGGAAAATTGCAGGTAGGCGGTCTCGGCGGCGGACCGAGCAGGAAAGTAGTATTCCAGAATATTACTCTTGACGACAAAGATGTGGAGATACTGAAAGAACTTGCCGGAAAAGGAGTAGATATTATATTCCAGACTATTCCGGAGGATAAGCCGCAAAAATTTGAAGAAATTTTAAAAAAATATTGATTAGGTTGGTGAAGGAAAATGAATAATTTAGTAATTGCGATTTGTATGGGGTTGATTTATTGGTTCACAAGATTAAGACTCGGATATACTTTTTCGTCTATTTTGTTTCAGCCTGTGAGTGTAGGTCTTGCAGTGGGACTGCTTTATGGTGATGTATCTAAGGGAATGATGATAGGAGCTGCGGTACAGTTAGTTTATCTTGGGGTAACATCCACTCCCGGAGGAAATGTACCTTCGGATCCGGCGCTTGCCTCATGCGTGGCAATACCCATAGCACTTCAGACAGGAATGGATCCTAAGCTTGCAGTAGCATTAGCAGTACCATTCGGAGTACTTGGAATCTTTTTGGATCAAATAAGAAGAACAACTAACTCATTTTGGGTTCATATGGCTGATAAATATGCAGAAGATGCTAATACACAGGGAATAATGAGATGTGCATTTTTATATCCCGCATTAATGGGATTTTTGTTAAGATTTCCACTGGTTTTCGTAGCTACTTATTATGGAGAATCTGTAGTTCAGAGATTCTTAAGCATAATGCCGGGGTGGCTGCTTCACTCATTTGAAATAGTAGGGGGAATACTTCCTGCACTTGGATTTGCGATAACGATAATGGTTATAGGGAAAAAACATCTTATACCGTTTTTCATACTCGGATATTTCGGGGTAAAGTATCTGAATATAGATGTAATGGCTGCAGCCATATTCGGAGCATGTTTCGCATTGTTATTTACGTATCTTAACGCGCAGAGAAAGACACAGGAGGGATAAAAATGGAAGAAAAAAACTATGAAATCAAAGTAGACAAAAAAGATATAAGAAAGTCATGGTGGATATGGTATCTGGGAGCAGAAGTATCAAACTCTTATGAAAGACTGCAAAGCTTGATATTCTGTGCTTCAATGATACCGGTGCTGAAAAAATTATATAAGGATAAAGCAGAGCTGTCAGAAGCTTTGAAAAGACACTTGAACTTCTATAATACTGAGGGAATAGCAGGAAGTATAGTAAATGGTATAACTATAGCCATGGAGGAACAAAAAGCAAATAATGAACAGGGAAGTACAGATGCAGCAATAACAGGGATAAAAACAGGATTAATGGGACCTATTGCAGGAATAGGCGATTCAATAATATGGGCAGCAGTTATGCCGATAATAATAGCTTTATTCCTTCCGTTTGCAATAAATGGCAATGCACTTGGTGCTGTAATGCCTATAATTCTTTATACGGGAGTAACTGTACTTATAGGTTATTATCTGTGTATAAAAGGTTATGTAATAGGTAAAAACTCTATTTTGCAGTTATTACAGGACGGAAAGGTAAAAGACCTTATAGATGGTGCAAGTGTGCTGGGTCTTTTCATGATGGGATCACTTTCAGCAAGTTATATAAAACTGGAAACTCCTTTTAAAATAGCAATAGCAAATTCACAGCCGATAATGATACAGGAAATATTGAATTCAATAGCTCCGGGATTGCTGGAATTAGCAGCAGTATTTGGAATTTACTGGTTCTTGAAAACAAAAGGACCCAGATATAATATAATAATGATAGCTATAATAGTATTCAGTATTGTTTGTTCGATTTTGGGATTGTTATAAAAAAGGGCTTCGGCTCTTTTTTATTTTAACCTGTAAATGGATTTAGTATAAAGAATTAAGTATTTCCTGTAAATCAGCAATGATAACATCTCCGATTGTCTCTATTTCATGTGAAGCAGGAGTGGATAATAATGAAAATTACAGAGTAGTAATAAATTTGAAAGCAGTATTTTGAAAATGCAAAAATTCTTTTTTGCCGGAATAATGTATTTTAGGGAAAGAGATTTCTAATAAAAAAAGGAAATTGGCTGAAGTAGTCAGAATACTTTGTTTTTAAGGGTTTGTGTGGTGTGGTACTATATTTTGGGAGAATTATTTTATATTTTTTTTCAATTTAATCAATAAAAGTATTGACAAAAAAATGAAAAAGTGATAATATAGTTTTTGTCAAGTAAAAAAGACGGTGCATAGCGCAGCTCGGTAGCGTACCTGCCTTGGGAGCAGGGGGTCGCAGGTTCAAATCCTGCTGCACCGACCAGAATATGCGGGAGTAGCTCAGTTGGTAGAGCGTCAGCCTTCCAAGCTGAATGTCGCGAGTTCGACCCTCGTCTCCCGCTCCACTAATTTTATGGTGACCGTAGTTCAGTTGGTAGAGCGCCAGTTTGTGGTACTGGTTGTCGCGGGTTCGAGCCCCGTCGGTCACCCCAGTTATTTTAATGGCAACAGAATAGTATGAGCCATTAGCTCAGTCGGTAGAGCACATGACTTTTAATCATGGTGTCACTGGTTCGATTCCAGTATGGCTCACCATCTTTTATGCGAGAGTGGTGAAATTGGTAGACGCACTAGACTTAGGATCTAGCGCCTTTGGTGTGTGGGTTCGAGTCCCACCTCTCGCACCATTAAAAAATTAAAATATTTAGATAAATAAAAAGAGATATTGTCTCTTTTTTTGTTTTAAAAAAAGAATATATGGTAACAAATGCTGTTAATTCAAGGTGTCTAATCTTAAGCATATATTTAATATATGGATTATGATGATTTTAAAATACTTGAATAAGCTTTAAAATTGTAATATAATAGAGTATCATGCCAAAAAATGATTAAAATAAATATTTCTAATAAAGGAGTTAGTAATGAAAAATTTACTTCGTTTTTTAACAACAAGAATATTCAGCGGAGTCATTACATTGTGGCTTGTTATAACAATAACTTTTTTTCTTCTGCATATGTTGCCGGGAGATCCTTTTGAAAGTGAAAAGGCAATACCGGCTCATATAAAAGCAAATATGATGAAACAATATCACTTGGATAAACCACTTCATATCCAGTATTTTTACTACTTAAAGGCTATTGCCAGAGGTGATCTGGGTGAATCTATGAAAAACAGAGGAAGAAGAGTAAATACAGTTATAGAGGAAAGTTTCCCGGTATCAGCAGATCTTGGAGCAAGAGCAGTAATATTTTCTCTTGTGGTAGGAATACCTATTGGGATAATAGCAGCATTAAAAAGAGGAAAAGTATCCGACAGCGGAGTCATGATGATTGCTGTCATAGGAATATCAGTGCCGAGTTTTGTCCTTGCAGGTCTTCTGCAGAGATTTTTTATAGGAGTATATAATCAGGTCTGGATAGATAAGTGGCATTTGCCCCTTATGAAGATAAGGATGGCTGGTTGGGACGGTCCTGAATACAGAATCCTTCCCGTAATTGCACTTGGTTTATATACCGTAGCAGTAATAGCGAGATTAATGAGAAATAAAATGATAGAAGTAATGGGACAGGATTATATAAAGCTTGCCATAGCAAAAGGAGTGTCGTCTAAGACTCTTATATTTAAACATGCATTCAGAAATGCTGTTCTGCCTGTAGTAACTATAATGGGACCGACAATAGCGGCAATACTTACAGGATCATTTGTAATAGAGAATATGTTTTCTATACCCGGCCTTGGAAAATACTACATAGACAGTATATATCAGAGAGATTATACAATGGTATTGGGAATTACGGTATTTTATGCCGCTTTTCTGATCTTTATGATAATTGTAGTAGATTTATTATATGTATTAATTGATCCTAGAATAAAGTTAGGGAAAGGAACGGAATGATTGATGGAGTATTTACAGGATAAATTTAAGATTATAGGAAGAGATACAAGAGAGAGCGAAAAAATTTATAAACCAAGTCTTACTTTCTGGCAGGATGCCTGGAGGAGATTTAAACAAAATAAAATAGCAATGTTTTTTCTGTTTTTAATAATATTTTTTATGATAGTAGCAATTGTGGGAACCCATATAAGCGGATATAAATATATGGAACAGCATCTGGACAAGAGTTTTCTTTCACCGGGTCAGGGAATAAAAGACAGATTTTATCTGGGAACTGATAATTTCGGCCGTGACCAGCTGACAAGAAT
>JAITVW010000124.1 GCA_031285605.1 Fusobacteriales bacterium
ATACAGCTCTATTAATTCTGTGATTACATTTCTTTTTCTTGATTTCTCTCCATTATTTCTTCTGGACATAAAAATCGCCTCCTATGATATTTTAATTTTACCATAGAAAGCTTTTTTTAATTTACAGACTTTTTCTCTCAGGCTCATTATTTACTTCATTTTATTTAACGCCAAAAAAATCATTTATATCTGAAAAATCCCATTCGTTCCATTTTTCATTGTTATAAAACAGAAAATGGTCATAGTTTGCATATCCTACAGAGCCTGTAATTTTTTCTTTGTCTGTGAAATCAAATAAATCCTCGTTGAAATATAATTTATGCTCCACATCATCATAAAATATAGCACTTTTTCTTGTTTTCTTATTAAACAGTTTTTTATTGGAAGAATTGCTGATAATTATTTTTACTCCGTTGTCACTCCATTTTGAAGTAAAACTTTTGCTCAGGGAATTCAGTATGTTTTCCTTCTCTTCTGTGGGTAATTCCGATAATTTATTTAATTCTTCTTCAAAAGTCTCATTCTTAGCAATTTTTTCCAGAAAATAACTGTAAAGTTTCTCCGCAGCATATACTTTTCCGGATACTCTGTAACCAGTTAATTTGTAAGCTCTTGCCTCAGTATCTCTCCCTTTTTTAGTAAATAAATGCAATGGAATTCCGTTTAGATTAAAACCCTGATCCGCATTTACTGTCAGATATTTCGGGCCTGCAATATCAATATAAACTGTCGAACTAAATGTGAGCCCTCCTAATAATACCAATAAAATCATAATTTTTTTCATAATTTTTCTTCACCCTTTCATTTAATATTTTACAATATTTATTATTCTGTCCTTTTTAAATTCTGTTATGCTTTTTAAACTGCCACTCTTGTAGTATTCTTTCCATGTACCTTCTTTTTTATGGTTTTTAAAGTTTCCTTCCTTTAATATCTGACCGTTATCATAATATGAATAAAATTCAATAAGATTATTATTGTACAGTTTTTTTTGATCCAGTGTTCCGTTTATATCATATTTTGATACTCTGAATGAGTTATTTTCCAATATCTCACTTTCAAAAAATAAAATATTCTTCCTGTTATAACATTTTATATTTTGTGTAGAAATACCGTTTTTGAATTCCACATCAATTTTTGATATTTTAGTGATGTTTATATTTTCTGTATCGCATAAGCCGGAAATATTATATCCTTCTTTTGATGCTATGCTTAATTCTTCGGGAAAATTTATTATACTTATTTCTTTATCTAAGATTTGCCCGTCTGAAGTATATATTTTCGCCTTATTTTTTCCTTTTTCTATTTTAACACTAAAAAAATCTATTTCAGTTGAAAATATCAAAGAAATAGAAATAAAAAAATACACCAGGAATCTCATTATTTACCACCCTTTATTATTTTATCTTTTACATATTGCTAATTATACACATGTTTATATATATTGTCAATTATAATTATTTTCTTAATATTATTTCCTGAAATTCTCATATATGTGATTAATATATTAGTTATTTGATAGACGGTCTTTACTAAACAGAAAATCACATTATAATTAATTAAGAACAAAAAAGCAAACAATATAATAACTTTAAGCAAGGAGGCCGGTGATGACAAAGGAATCATATTGGAAATTAATGGATCTTTTCAGGGAAAAAAGCGGGAATGACTTGAATTTCTTTCATGAGTTCGGACATGAGCAGATATCAAAGCTTGATCAAAAAGAAAGAATAGAGTTTTACCTGTATACCGGGAAATATCTGGAAAGTATTAATGAATGCGTGTGGCTGGATATGGCCTGTAAAGTAATAAACGGATATGTCAGTGATGATACTTCTCTTTATTTTAATCTGTGGGTGATTGCCCAAGGAAAAGAAGTACTGCTCAATGCTTTGAGAGTTCCTGATTCGCTGTCAGAGCTGGAATATATTCCTTTTATGGAACTGCCTGATTTGGATAAATATATTAATATGGAACTTTTTGACGGAGAAGATGAGGAGTATTTCTCTGAATCTGAAATGCTGGGAGAATTATCACCAGATATTCTGGAAGAATTAAGCAGGGAAACATATGGCGAAGGTGCTCAGTTTGAAAATCTTGCTTCTATGGGACTTCTGGAGGAGGATTATAATTTTATTGTATACAGCGGGGAATATTTTGATTCGGAAGTTTCTCATGCAGAAGGAAATGATGAAAAAGTGAAGCTATCAAAGGAACAGATAAAAGAGATAGAAGAAGATATTATATTTATGGATGATTCTAAATATGGAGATTACGATTCGTTTGAAGATGCAATGGATGATCTGGAAAATGTAGTTCCGAAGCTTTTAAAGAGAAGAAAGGATTTGGGATTGGAACTGGATTTGATTTAAAAGCGGATTATGAAATTAAAAATTTCATAAGTATTGAAAAGACAGGAAAAGATATATAAACTCAGCTCCTGTTTTTTAATTTCTCTCTATATTGGTATAAATAGTATAAAAAGAGAAAAAGCAGGATTTATGAATGAATACTGATAAAATTTTTGAAATGATTATTAATTTTGATAAATGAAAAATCAGCAGAAACGGATAATTAATTCTGCTGTTTTTTCAAAAAATTAGTGTTTTTCGGCGTTCAACAGAAAAATTCAGAATTAAATTAAAATTCTGTTTTTATAGTATAAAACATGGTATAATCATAAAATAAAAAAAGAAAGAGGAAATACAATGATTTTAGACATAATAAAAGTTTTTATTCTGAGTCTTGCGGAAGGTCTTACTGAGTTTATTCCTGTGAGCAGTACAGGGCATATGATAATCGTGGATCATTTTATAAAATTGTCTTCAAATAAAGAATTTACCGATTCATTTTTGATAATAATACAGCTTGGAGCGATATTATCAGTACTTGTATATTATTTTCCAAGATTATGGCCCTTTTCAAAGGATGAAGGAAAAAACAAAGATATATGGAATATGTGGATAAAAATAGCAGCGGCAGTATTGCCGGCAATAGTTCTCGGACAGTTATTCGATGATATTCTGGAAGAAAAGTTTTTTAATCCTTTTACTGTATCCTTAATGCTTATTATTTACGGAGTTATTCTTATAATCATAGAAAGCAGTAAAAAAGTAAAGGTAAAAACTAAAACTATACAGGAGCTCAGCTTTAAGACAGCTGCGGGAATCGGATTTTTCCAATGTCTGGCCATGATACCGGGAACTTCAAGATCGGCAGCTACCATAATAGGAGGAGTTCTTCTGGGACTGGAAAGAGTTTTGGCAACGGAGTTCTCATTTTTTCTTGCAATTCCGACGATGTTCGGGGCAAGCTTCTATAAGATAATGAAATCAGGTTTTAATCTTTCGGGATATGAGGTATTTCTCATAGTTCTTGGATTTGTTATGTCATTTATTATATCTTATATAGTAATAAAGCTCTTTCTTGATTACATAAAAAAGCACGATTTTAAAGTTTTCGGATATTACAGAATAGTACTGGGAATAGTAATGCTGGTATTTATGTTTATGACTAAGTAAACGGCAGTAATTAAATGATAACGGAATGAGGGCGGACAGAATGCTTAAAATGTTAAGAAAACTATGGAACTATCTGTTTTCTAAAAGGAAAGAAGTAAAAGAGCTGGATAAAAAAGATATTTTTCTTGCCAAGTTTATGATAGATGCCGGGAGAAACAGGAGAAGCTCTGAGTTTCTTATGATTCCGCTGAACAGTATTGACAAAATACATATAATTGACAGGGAAAATGCAATATCCAAGCTTAACGAAAGAATAGCGGTGCTTGAAGAAAATAAAGCGGAAATAAAGGAAAAAAAGAATGTTGACAGGGAATTTCTGGGGAAATATCTTCCCTCTATTTCATGGATAAAGGTAATAAAGAGAAAAAACGATACATATATAGCTTTTGAAGGAAACGGCAGACTGGAAGCCTTTAAAAGAATTTTTGATAAAAATGATAATATTAGTATAGAAGTAGAAGTATATACATTCAGATCATATAAAAAAATGCTGAGGAGAGCTGAAAGGGTCAGAAAGTATAACGGAATAACAGGTGAATAAAAAATGGTAAAATCAAATATAAAAATGAATCCGGGAAAACTTATGGAATTCATAAGGATACTGGTACCTGAAGCAGAAGCGGAAGAAGTAAAGATAGAGGGTTTGGAGGATGAAGGGAAATGCACGGTAATAACTTCAAACGGAAAAAAAACAGTGGAGTTTTCATATAAAAAAATAAGCGGCAGTTTTGATGACCAACTGGATGTTATGGCAAGAATTTCATTGCTGAAATTATATGATAAAGATTATAAATGGGGGTCTCTTATAGGAGTGCGTCCTACCAAAAT